>JBGPHF010000293.1:0-3188 GCA_041484215.1 Nitrospirota bacterium | reverse complement strand
GAGTGTCAGCGCCGCGGCGGCGGCAAGGAATGTTTTTCGCATATTGGATACAAGTTTAGCAGGAGAATTGTGTTTCCGGGGAAACGCGGAGCGTTTTCTTGCGATGTTTTTTACGGGAAAAGGGTTTATGTTCTCGATACGCTGTTCGAGTTTTCCGGTTTTTTGATCGAGAGCAGCGAAAACAGCACGCCGGCTGAGAGGGCCAGGCCGGCGCCCATGGCGAATGCCTCCGCGGGACCGAACCGCTGCCAAACGAAGCCGAAGAGCAGCGAAGCCGGGAACGCCCCGAGGCCGACGATCAGATGATAGAGCCCGAAGGCCGAGCCGCGCAGGTGCACGGGGGCGAAGTCCGCGACAAGCGCTTTTTCGACGCCCTCGGTCAAGCCGAAGTAGATCCCGTACACGGCAAACAAAGCCCATGCGTGCCAATAGCTGTTCGCAAAAGCAAAACCCGCATATACGAGCGCGTACACGAGCCAGCCGGTCACGATCACCTTTTTTCTGCCAATGCGGTCCGAGATGATTCCGCCCGGGATTGAGAAGCCCATTTTGACGATATGGAGCGCAACCCAGATCGCGGGCAGGAACGTTACGGCCACGCCGAGCTGCTGTGCGCGGAGCAGCAAAAAGGCGTCCGTCGAGTTCCCGAGCGTGAACACGAGGATGGTCCCCAAGTATTTGCGGAAATCGGGCGACATCTCGGCCCAGGCGGCCCTGAAATTGAAGCTGCCGGGAGCAACGGAACGAGGCGCTTCCGGACGGCGCTCACGAAGTCCGAAGAACAGCAGGCACACCGCAAGCAAGCCGGGGATGAAGGAAAGCAGGAAGATGGTCTTTAAGCCGTCATGATAAACGAGCAGCAGCAAGGTCGCCGCGAGCGGGCCGAGGATGGCGCCGCTGTGGTCCATGGCGCGGTGAAACCCATAGGCCTTGCCGCGAAATTCCACCGGCGTCGAATCGGCGATGATGGCGTCGCGCGGCGAGGTGCGGAGCCCCTTGCCCACGCGGTCGGAGAACCGGAGAGCGAGCACGTGCAGCCACGACGTGGAGAATGCGATAAGCGGCCGGATGACGTTCGATATCGAATAGCCCGCGACGATCCAGCCCTTGCGCTTGTTCACCCGGTCCGAGAGGTAGCCCGAGTAGAGCTTGAGCAGCGAAGCGGTAGTCTCGGCGACGCCCTCGATCACTCCGAGGGCAGTGGGTCCAGCTCCGAGCACAGCCGTCAGGAACGCCGGAAGAAGCGGATAAATCATCTCCGAGGCCCCGTCGTTCAAGAGGCTCACAAACCCGAGGATAACGACGTTTCTCGTGAGTCCCTTGCTCCAGCGCGGAGACCCGGCCTTTTTGTCGTTCGTCATGGAAAAAGACTTTACCCGATTCAGCGCCTTTTTTCAAGCGAGAAACAGAACGCGGCCACCTGTAGCAACCTGAGAACGAACCTTTGGACACGGATCGAATCCGATGAAAGCCATGATCGGAGCGGATAAATATAGAGCGGCCATTTTTGAAGAAACTAATTGACTTTACAGTGTTTATATGTTAAAAATTTTTTCAGTATCGGCATTATTTTTGCGACGCGAGAAAGGTTTTTACAAGCATGGGTATTGCAAAGAGAGCGCAGGCGATCAAACCTTCCCCCACCCTGGCAACGGCGGCGAAGGCCAAGGCCATGAAAGCCCAGGGAATAGACGTGGTGGACTTCGGCGTGGGCGAGCCCGATTTCGACACACCGGAAAACGTGAAGCAATGCGGCATCAAGGCGATCCAGTCAGGGTTTACCAAGTACACTCCTGCCGGCGGCACGGACGAACTCAAGGAAGCGGTCGTCCTGAAGTTCAAAAAGGACAACGGCCTGGACTACGAAAAGAACCAGGTCCTCATCTCCTGCGGCGCGAAGCACAGCCTCTACAACATCGCCGAGGCGCTCTTCGATCCCGGCGACGAAGTGATCATTCCCTCGCCCTATTGGGTTTCCTACCCCGACCAGGTCATCCTGAACGACGCGGTGCCGGTCATTGTGGAGACCACGGAAGAAGAGGGGTTCAAACTTTCCGCGAGGAAGCTCGAAGCCGCGGTAACGAAAAAAACCAAGGCCCTCATCCTGAACAGCCCTTCCAATCCGACGGGCCTGGCTTATGACAAAAAAACGCTCGAAGAAATCGCGGCGGTCGCGGTCAAGCACGGGTTCTACGTCATCTCCGACGAAATTTACGAAAAGCTGATCTACGACGGGTTCAAGCACTACAGCATCGCCTCGCTCGGCCCGGAGATCAAGGCCCTGACGATCGTCGTGAACGGCGTCTCGAAGTCCCACGCCATGACCGGCTGGCGCATCGGCTACGCGGCGGGCCCGAAGGACGTGATCACGGCCATGGCCAACATCCAGAGCCAGAGCACGTCGAACCCGACTTCGATCTCGCAAAAAGCCGCCGTCGAAGCGCTCCGCGGCCCCCAGGACTTCATCGGGACCATGAACGCCGAGTTCGACAAACGGAGACAGTATATGATCGGGAGGCTGAATAAAATAAACGGCATGTCCTGCCTCATGCCCGTGGGCGCCTTTTACGCGTTCCCCCGCGTCTCCGCGCTCTTCGGCAAGAGCGCGGGCGGGAAGCGCATGGCGAATTCGTCCGACCTCGCGGCCTATCTGCTCGAAGAGGCCAAGGTCGCGCTCGTCTCCGGAGACGCCTTCGGAGCTGACGCGTACCTGCGGCTCTCCTACGCCACCTCCCTGGAAAACATCACCAAGGGACTGGACCGCATCGAGCAGGCGGTCGGCAAACTCGTATAAAAAAGCGTGCAGCGAACGCTCAGATCATCCGCTACCGGAGGAGGTTTGCATGAAAATCGTAACGTACTTATTGGGAGCGCTGCTCGCGGCCGCGCTCGGGGCCGCCGCGCTGTTTTACTTCACCACCTTCCAGCCCCTGTCTCTCGACTATGCGCGCATGAAGGCCGGCATGCCCGAGTTGGACAAGGCGAAGTCGGAGTTGAAAAAATACAAGGACCAGGAAGCCCAGCAAACCAAGGATACCGCTTGGATGAACCCCGCGGCTGAGCTCTTCACCTCAGGCCTGGCCTCCGAGCTCAAGGACGGGAAGGCCGAGATGGCGCGGACGGCGAACGCGCTCGTGGTGAACGTTGCCGAAGACCTGCTATATACCCCGGGGTCGAAGACCTTCGCG
>JBGPHF010000292.1:0-3224 GCA_041484215.1 Nitrospirota bacterium | reverse complement strand
CGGGAGGAACGGGATGGCCAGCTTGGACATCCGCGCCGGGCCGCGGGCGTTGGACACCTTGCCGCCGACCCAGATGGAGATGCCGTCGCCCGTCGCATCGGCGAGCGGGAGAGAAGGGCACATCGTGTAGCAGTTGCCGCAGTACATGCAGCGATCTTCCTTGATCTTCACGGACTTCGCGGCCGGGTTCGGCGAAATGGCGCCGGTCGGGCAGGAAGCGATGGTCGTGGGGATCTCGCACTGGTTCGCGATCGTCGCCTCGTTCACCTTCGGGGGCTTGCGGTGAATGCCGAGGATGGCGATGTCGGAGCAGTGCACGGCTCCGCACATGTTCAGGCAGCAGGCAAGCGCGATGCGCACGCGCGCCGGCAGGGCCTTGGTGGTGAAATATTCGTGCAGCTCGTCCATCACGGCCTTCACGACGCCGGAGGCGTCCGTGGCCGGGGTGTGGCAGTGGATCCAGCCCTGAGTGTGGACCACGTTGCTGATGCCGTAGCCGATGCCGCCCATCATGTGGCCGCGCTTCTTGAGTTCCGCCTGGAGGGGCTCCACCTGCGCCTTATCCGGGAAGAATTCGATGTTATTGCGCGTGGTGAAGCGGAGATGCCCGCCGCAGAACTTCTCGGCAAGGTCGCATACCTCGCGGATAAAATCGGTGCTCACGAGACGGGGTGACGCGATACGCACGGTATAGAGCTCGTCGCCGGTCTCGGAAACGTGCTTCATCAGACCTTTCGTGATTTGTTCATGGTACTTCCACTTCCCGTAGTTCTTTACGATCACGGGAGGCAAAAATTTGCTGAAATGAGGAGCTCCAATATCGGTTATTCTCTTCGGTTTGTCGGCCATTTTACGTTATCCTCCTTTAAGTTATTTCACTTGATCCGGTGACCAGAACACGTACGGATTCGACCTGGGGGCCTTCACCATCTGCGGGACTGCCGGGATGCCGGTCGAATCAAGCATGGACTTCATGCCCATACGGTCGACGAGCTCGCCGATACGTTCGCGGTTCTTGCCGTGATCGTCCCACCATTCCCAGAGCTTGCGGATAAGTGCTTCGAGGTTGTCGAAGGGTTTTTCCAGCTTCATGAAAGGAACGATGACCCAGCTCATGAGAGCGCCGGTCACGATCGGGGCCTTGCCGCCGAGCATGATGGTCGCGCCTTTTTCCTTGCCCGGGCGCAGCGCCTTCGGCATCTGATTGATGCAGTGCATGCAGCGGTTGCAATCCTTGTCGTCGATCTTGAGCGAACTGCCGTCGAAGCTCATGCATTTCGTCGGGCACATGCCGACGATCTCCTCGGCGATATTCATGCTCTTGGTGTAGTTCTTCACTTCGGCCTGGTCGATCCGGATATTGTCCTTCCACGTGCCGATGATGGACATGTCGGCGCGGGCGATGGCGGCCACGCAGTCATTGGCGCAACCCGAAACCTTGATCTTGAACTTGTAGGGGAACGCGGGACGATGGAGCTCGTCCTGGAACTTGTGGGTGAGCGTATCGCAAATTTCCATCGTGTCGATGTTCGCGAACTCGCAGCGGGACATGCCGGCGCAGCAGCTCGGGGTGCGGAGGCAGGAGCCGGAGCCGCCGAGGTCCCAGCCCTTCGCGGTCGTTTCGGCGAAAATGGCTTCGAGTTTGTCGGTCTGGGTGCCCAGGAGCACCATGTCACCGGTCGAACCGTGGAAGTTCGTGAGGCCGCTTCCGTATTTGTCCCAGATGTCCATCAGCTCGCGGAGCGCGCTCGCCGTGTAGTAGAAGCCGGCGGGCTGGTTGATGCGGACCGTGTGAAAGTGCGCCACGCCCGGGTATTCCTCCGGGAGGTCGCAGTAACGGCCGATAACGCCGCCGCCGTAACCGAGCACGCCGACAATGCCGCCGTGCTTCCAGTGGGTCACTTTGTCCCTATAGGATCTCTCAAGGATGTTGAGCAGATCCTTGGCCGTATTGCTCTTTACAGCGGCCTTCTTGATTTCTTTTACGAAACTCGGCCATGCGCCTTTTTCCAGCTCGTCAAGCATCGGTGTCTTACCATCTTTGCTCATGTAGGAAATCCTCCTTATAGAATTATCTCGACAAAAAACTTTTTACTAGGGTTCGGGGCATCGTCGTGTGAGGCAATGGTGCTGAGTGACAGCGGTACTCCGTTTCGGCGGCAACTTAAACCGGAGTACGATAGGTATATAATCGTTGAGGCGCGCAATCCCCCTTTCTTCATGGTCAAAATGCCGGATCAACTAAAGCCTTGAGGCAGTCATGTTTTTTGAAGAGCGTCCGAAGTATCCTTGAAGTCGTTTCTTTCGGATAGTGAGACATCAGATTGTATGGGGACGACCGGTTTTAGTCAAATAAAAAAAACTAATTGCACCATAACCGCGTATAATTTTCGATATTGCGCATATACAAAAATAAGTTGAGAATACAGCCAGTTAAAAATATCAGCCCATTGCAGGGTCCGCGCGTACACTTTAGTGCAAATAGGTTGCCATTGCTTCGCAGTAATCTAAAAAAACAAACATTATATTAATCAAAATGTTAGATCAACTTGTACCTTGTTACGAGTTACAAGGACCTGCTCGTTTTGCAAAAAAAGAAATTTCGCGGACATTCCGTGCATCATCCGTCCCCTGATGCGCCATTGACATTGACAGAGAACAGGACTTCTGTTACCATGCTTTCGGTTTTTCTTAGAAGGCAATTCGGATCAATTAAGGGGTGAGAACATGGTTGAAGCCAAGGTTGTCCTCACAAAGGACATGCAGTTTTCGGGAAAAGCCGCTTCAGGCCATACCCTGATTATGGACGCCGAGGATGGGTCCGGCGGCAAAAATGCCGGATTCCGCCCCATGGAACTCCTGCTCGTCGGCTTCGGCGGTTGCACCGGCATGGACGTGATCTCCATCCTGAGGAAGAAAAAGCAGGCAATCTCCGGTCTCGAGCTGAATGTGAAGGGCGAGAAAACCGACGAATATCCGAAAATCTACAAGGAAGTCCATGTCGAGTACGTCGTGAAAGGCAAGGGTATCGAGAAAGAAGCAGTGGAACGCGCGATCAAGCTTTCGCTCGACAAGTACTGCTCCGTGGGCGCGACGCTCGCCAAGGCGGGAACGATCACGCACAGCTACAGGATCGTGGAAGAATGAATTTTTAATACTGCTCGCGCTTTTATGCCGCGCCCCTCGTTCCGCAGTGGCCAATCGAGAACTCTTTAATTCTCGCT
>JBGPHF010000291.1:0-3233 GCA_041484215.1 Nitrospirota bacterium | reverse complement strand
GTATCACGATCGTCGCTCCCCATCCTCCCGCAACTTCCTCCGCAGTCCCGAACGACTCAACATACGGCAGTTTCTCAAGAACGGACTGCACTATGCTTCTGATCGTGCCGACACCTTTCCCGTGGATGATGCGCACCTGACGGATGCCGCGCTCGTGGCAGGCCATGAGGTACTCGGGCACGAGGTCCTTCACGTCCGCGGGAGAGAAGGTGTGGAGGTCGAGCACGCCGTCGATGGGGTGTTCAATGGGATCGGTCATGATTTTAGTTTGAAATGTTTTCGGGTATGGATATTAAGTGATATTGAGAGATACCTGCTCAATACGCAAAAAAGAATGCACTCCGAATGGCTTGACTATAGCTGATAATTGATATTCTCGTCAAACTGAATTTTCAACATTCTTGACCGATTCGCAAATTTCTGCTAAAGTCCAGAAAACGACCCAATAAATTGTTTATGATAAAAAATGAGGTGAATCATGAAGGTTTTCTTATCCGCAATCGCAGCACTTATCTTTATTGCAAACTCAGCACTGATCAATACCGCCTTTGCCGAGACTCAAACCGTATGCGCCGGTTCAGTCCCATCCGGATGGATAAAAACCGATGACCGATGGGATCCCACAAAATGTGGAAACCCTACAAACATCACCTATAACGTTTGGACTATTGAAAAGTATGTCGACAAGCCGAAGGGAGCAGTGATCGTTGCCTGCTCCGACAGTCCGCCATGGGGGTGGTCAATTATTGCCCAGAACTGGGAGCCGTCAAAATGCGGGAAACCGCAGGCGATTTCAAACAATGTCATGACGATTAAACGGCTGAATGTCGATTCTGTCCGTGAAAAACGATCAGGGAACATAACGATAATAACCGCGCCCGGACCGCTTCAGGTCCAAAATGGAACGGTTTGGCTGGGAACAATTGCCGATCCGATTGCAGCGTATGTGAAGGAGAGAAATGTAACTGCGTTTGAAGATAAAGGTATCAGCTCGCATCTGGTAAGATTTGTCGCGGATTTCAATAATGACGGTTTCATGGATGTCGCGATCACGGTGTGGCCGTTCTTGATCGGCGTTCCTGAATGGTATCTCTATCTGCAAGATAGTAAAGGCATGTATGTACGCGCGGAAAATATCTATTTCCATCCGCTCTTTATCTCGATCCAGCCGCTCACCAACGGCGCTAAAATAATTACGACGACTTCTTCCTCCGGTCTCAATGAAACAAATATCGTTGAACGCATCATGGTCGGACGCGAGATGCTTCCTTCAAACCAGCATCATGATAAAAGCGAATCCAACGATTTGTTCGGCAACTTGCATGAGAATCCTGTTTCAGAGTATTGTCCCACGCCGGATTATTTTAAGAATGCATGCCGGTGGGAAAAGGGATATCGATAAAGGTGGCTCCGGCGACTGGAGGTAAGGCTTGTGTGCAGAAATATCAAAACCCTGTTCAACTTCGAACCGCCGGTGACGGATGAAGAGATTCACGCGGCCGCGCTGCAATTTGTGAGAAAAGTGAGCGGCTTCAACAAACCCTCGAAGGCCAACGAAGCTGCGTTCCTTACGGCCGTTGACGAGGTAGCGGCGGTTTCCGGAAAACTTCTCCGTTCGCTTGAGACGAACGCACCGCCCAGGAACCGTGCAGAAGAGGCCGCCAAGGCACAAGCCCGCGCTGCTGTTAGATTTCACCCGTAAACGTTTCGCCGCGTACGGAATGGGAGACCAAAATAAAATGCCGGATAAACCGACAGAGCAACAACGTGTTTGCCCCTGGTGGTTGTGTTTTACCTTTGACAACCCCGTGCGTAAATTGCTTCACAACCCCGAGGCGATATTAAAACCCTACGTCCAGCCGGGAAACACCGTGATAGACGTGGGCGCAGGCATGGGCTATTTCTCCATTCCCCTGGCGAAACTGGTCGGCCCGGCGGGGAGGGTGACTGCCATCGATATTCAGGCCCGGATGCTCTCGGCTTTGACCAGGAGAGCTCAAAGACATGGGGTCTCGGAAAGAATTACCACTCATCTCGCTATGCCGGATTCCCTGGGTCAACATGCGAAAGCTGATTTCGTTTTGGCTTTTTGGATGGTCCATGAGACCCCCGATCAAAAAAAGTTTCTCGCGGAAATATACAATCTGCTCAAACCCGACGGGCTCTTCCTTATTGCCGAACCGAAGATGCACGTGTCCAAAAGAAATTTTTCCCGGACCGTGGAAACGGCGAAGGAAGTTGGGTTTTCTATGAAAGAAACTCCCCAAATCCGCATAAGTCATTGCGTCCTTCTTTCGCGCGGCAACTGACCCGGCCGAGAAGGCCTGATAGCTCGCGACTGATTCAAAACAGGGGCAGGCCGGGGAATATTCGCCCTTCTTTGTTTAAAAAACTTGAAAAATCCGTAATCTCAGGTATACTACTGTAGACTACAGTTTAAATACGCCCCTTGAGGAGGATTTATGAACTTCGATTTTACCGCCGTTATCAGTATCGCTTCGATATTCGTCATGCTTTACTGCCTTTACCTTGTTGTTTCGCTGAAAAAAAACGTCCCCGGGGGCATGGTCGGGAGCAAGTGGAACCTGTTGATGTACCTTGTCGTGCTGTTCACCGCAGGGTATATGACGGCCCCTTTTTTCAGCATGATCCCCGAGAACGTGCTTCGGCTTATCGTCGCGTGCATCTTCTTTTTCGGCGCTATTTACGTGGCAATCACGATCAAGCTTATTTACCGGATCATCAAGGAGCTGTCGGAATAAAACATGGATACCAGCATTATTATTTATAAAAAAACCGCCAAAGGGGACGAGGAGATCAGCGCCAGGACCTTCGGGCTCTCCGCCAACCTGAGGCGGGTCCTCATCCTTGTCGACGGTTCATCGATGGGGCAGAAGATCGTTGCAAAAGGAGGGGGCCTTACGGACGTTCTCCAATCATTGACGGAGCTTGAAAAGCAGGGCTATATCGGCCCGATCGAGGGCAATCTTATTGCTCGCATGAAGGAAGAACTTATCGCGATGGCGCAGCGCATATTAGGCGAGGACGCGGAGAACGTGGTCCGCAAGCTCAAAGAAGCGCCCGATACGCGGGAAGGTATCGAAGCGACCATATCGAGCTGCAAAAAGTTCGTCAAGCTCGTCATCGATGAAAAGAAAGCCGATGAGCTTATGAATCAATGCGCGGACATCGTTGCGCGCTACAAATAATCACTGGTAAATCTTCCCGCCGCT
>JBGPHF010000290.1:0-3237 GCA_041484215.1 Nitrospirota bacterium | reverse complement strand
TTTTGTTCCCGCCATCAACATGGTCAGGCGGATCGCGGCCCAGGACAAACGGTCCAGCTTCGTGGGCTCTGATTTCACCTACGAGGATATTTCAGGCAGGAATCTGGAAGATGATACGCATGCCGTTGTGAAGGAAGAGAAAATCGGGGATCGTGACTGCACGGTCATCAAGAGCACTCCCAAGGCGGCGGAGATGGAATACAGTTACAAGCTTTCATGGATCGATAAGACGACCTTTTTGCCGATCAAGGAAGAGTATTACGACAAAAAAGACGAGTTGTACCGGGTTTTCAGCGCTGACGAGATCAAGGACGTGAAAGGCCATTCCACGATCATGAAGAGGACGATGAAAAATCTCTTAAGCGGACATATGACGGAAGTGTCGTTTCTCAAAGCGGACTACAATGTCGGGATAGAGGACAGCCTGTTTACCGAGCGGTATCTCAAGCAGCCGCCGAAGAAATGGATTGAATGAGCAAGGCGTCGGAGGCATTTGACGCTCACGCGGCTGAGTACGATAAATGGTTTGAGTCAGCCGAAGGGAGAGCGCTATTTGCGTCGGAGATTGGTGCAATACGACCGCTCATGATGGATCTCGAACATCCATTCCTGGAAATTGGTGTCGGGACGGGAAGGTTTGCAAAAGAACTAAGAATCGATGAGGGCATAGATCCATCCGAACAGGCATTGGCTTTTGCAAAAAAACGCGGCGTAAAAGCGCAGAGAGCCGCAGGCGAAAATCTCCCGTTTGCCGATGCGTCATTCGGCGCGGTATTCATTCTCTTCACACTCTGTTTTGTCGAAGCCCCCGGGAAGGTGCTCTCGGAGGCGGAAAGGGTGCTGAAACCGGGCGGATGCGTGATAATCGGGATCATCAATCGGGAAAGCGCATGGGGTTCGTTGTATTTGCAAAAAAAGGCGGAAGGCCATCCAATATACAAGCAAGCGCGCTTTTACAGCGCAGACGAACTTTCAACCCTGCTAAAGACTGCTGGACTGCATGTTGATGCCTCTACTTCCTCACTCTTTCAGCTACCGATGAATACTCCACTCAGGGAGGAACCACGTCCTGGCTTCTCGAAAGAGGCAGGATATATTTGCATTCGTGCGAGAAAGGTCTCCGGAGAAACGAATGATTGAAAAAAAGATGAAAAATATTCTTTCCCTCACGGCGATTCTGCTGTTGTTGAATTCCTCCGCTTTCGCGTCCGATGTTTCGCTTCACGGTTTCGTGCAGGGAAATTATTCAATGAATACGGCAGGAGACAATCCTGATGGGAAAGATTTCAAATGGTCCGAGGAGCGCGTACAGGCCAAGTTTGAAGCTACCGCCGATGCGTTTCGCTTGTTCATCAAGGGCGATGCGTTTCACGACAATATCGACAAACACTCGATTCTGGAATTGCGGGAGGGTTACGCCGACTACACCTCTGAGAAATGGGATGCGCGGATCGGCAGGCAGGTTATCACCTGGGGTGTCGGCGATCTGCTGTTCATCGATGATGTTTTCCCCAAGGATTATGAGGCGTTCTTCTCCGGCAGGCCCATGGAATATTTAAAAAAAGGCATTGACGGCGCGAAGGTCGGACTCTATCCGGGCTTTGTCAATTTCGAGTTCATTGCCACGCCCTATTTTGAACCGAACAATTATCCTGATCAGAATAGATTCTGGATGTACGATCCTATGGCAGGTATCACGAACAGGGAAACACAAGATCCCTACAGAGACTTCCACAAGGCGGAGACGGCCTTGCGCGTGTACCGCGATGTGGCAGGATTCGATACCTCGCTGTATTACTATCACGGCTTCTCACGCCAACCTTCCATTATGCCGGACAATCCCGTGGCACCGACCAAGCTCACACTTTTCTATCCTGAACTTTCAGTATATGGCGCGAGCGTTCAGGGCAGGGCATTGGACGGTGTCCTGAGTCTGGAAACAGGGTACTACGATTCGCGCCAGGACCGGCGTGGCACTGATCCCATGATTCCCAACTCGCAGATGCGGTACCTGATCGGATACCAACGGCAACTATGGGAGGACTTCACGCTGGGGCTCCAGTATTACAGCGAGTACATGCAGGACTATTCAGCCTATGTCCAGAATCTCCCTTCCGGCTTCGCGCAGGAAAAGCGTTTTCACCAGCTTGCTTCTGTTCGCCTCACGCAATTCATGATTCATCAGACCCTGAAGCTTTCCTTCTTCGCGTTCTACGGCCTTTCGGACAGGGACTACCTGCTGAACCCCGAAGTGAAATACAATCTTACCGATTCGGTATGGCTAGCGGTCGGCGGGAACGTATTCGGTGGTGAAAAGACGTATACCCAGTTCGGACAATTCGCGAAGAACGACAACGTCTATACGCAGATACGTTACGAGTTTTGATGCACATCAAAGACTGACCCGCTCAATCAGATCGTCTTACCCCGCCTAATTTCCTGATACCTTAAATCCTTACTCCTTGCCCCCTCTCTATACAGAGATTCAGTGACTGGATGGAAAGGGGGCATCGCTCCTCTTTCTGTCGGTAGTTCTTCGTGCCTCCGCTGCGCTCCAGCACCAAGCCCATAGTTCGTGATCTCCCGCCCGCCCGGATCGGCCCCGACTGCCCGACTTCGGCAGACGCGTCCGATCCCCGTCCGCCCTCGCCGGGCTCCCCAAAAAACAGCGGAACGCGAAGCGCGTAGCGCAAGCTGCTCGAAAGGAAACTGCCCGCCTGCGACTTTTCATGCCGTGCAAGAAGAGCAGTCGTCATGCCAGGGAAAGAAACCTGTCATGCCGACCGCATATCCTTCTTGGCGCGCGTCCTGCAAAGCCGAGTGAATCGCAGTCGGATTATTGGAACTCTCCACCACCGGCCTGCCGCTTGTAGAGGCCGGTGGTTTAGAGTTTTTCCTGAAAGGAGGTGGGTCTTTTGGAACGGGTCGTCGCGGTTCTCGATAAGGTCGTCGGTCCTTATGGCTGGTGTGAGGTTGGCCCGGCCTGCGCGGAATGTGGCGGGTGTTCTCTGGCGCTTTTGTTCCCGGTCGATCCTCAGTTGTCGTTGCGGTTTTCGGAGTCTGAAAAAATATTGCAGGTCAAAAGGAGGTAACACAATGGACAAACAGCATGTAGAAGGGTGGGGCGTGATTCACACATACACGCGAGAACAGGCGATCGCGGACGGGCAGCTGATCGACGTGAGCGAGACGCCCGAAGCGAAAGAGGCGGGTTTCAAGATTCCGGTTTGTATCACT
>JBGPHF010000289.1:0-3245 GCA_041484215.1 Nitrospirota bacterium | reverse complement strand
GACCCCGATCGTATCGCGCTCATACCCGACCACTTTGCGCCGAACAAGGACATTGCATCCGCTGAACAATGCAGCATGCTCAGGCAATTCTCGCGTGAGCATGGTCTCTCGCTCTATTTTGAGGTCGGCAGGATGGGCATCGAGCATGCGCTCCTTCCGGAGCAGGGCATCGTGGTTCCCGGCGACGTGATCATCGGCGCCGACAGCCATACGTGCACCTACGGCGGACTGGGCGCTTTTTCGACCGGCGTGGGCAGCACCGACGTGGCAGCGGCCATGATCACCGGCGAGGCCTGGTTCAAAGTGCCGGAGAGCATGAAGTTCGTCTATACGGGCAAGCTTGGCAGGTGGGTAGGCGGCAAGGACATCATTCTCCGCACCATCGGCGACATCGGTGTGGACGGCGCCCTCTACCGTGCCATGGAGTTTACCGGCGAAGCGATCAAGAAACTCCCGATGAGCGGTCGTTTGACGATCTGCAACATGGCCATCGAGGCCGGAGGCAAGAACGGCATCATCGAGCCCGATGAAATTACGGAGAAGTTTGTGGCAAAGCGCGCCCGGCGGAAATATAAGTTCTTCAAGAGCGACAAGAAGGCGAGCTATGTGGAAGTTCGCGAATACGAACTGACCGGCATGGAGCCGCAGATCGCCTGCCCGCATCTTCCCGAGAACGTGAAACCGGTGAGCCAGCTTGCGGCCATCAATATCGATCAGTCCGTGGTCGGTTCCTGCACGAATGGCCGGATCGAGGACATTCGGGAGGCGGCCAGGGTCATCAAAGGGCACAAGGTTCATCCCTACGTGCGCATGATCGTGATCCCGGCGACCCAGGCAGTATATAAACAATCAATCAAGGAGGGGCTCGTTGACATCTTCATCGATGCGGGAGCGGCATTCAGCACGCCGACCTGCGGTCCCTGCCTTGGCGGCCACATGGGGATCCTTGCCTCGGGTGAACGCGCCATCTCCACCACGAACCGGAACTTCGTCGGCAGGATGGGGCATCCCAAGAGCGAGGTATATCTCTCCAATCCGGCGATCGCGGCTGCATCCGCGGTTCTCGGCAGGATCGGCAGGCCGGAGGAGCTGAAGTAATATTTTTTGCCACGGATTTTCACGGATTGACACGGATTTAAAATTAAAAAGTTCAGCCGCGAATGAACACGAATTGACGCTGAGATAGAAACCATATCGAAGGTTTTAAACTTATACATCCGTGTTCATCCGTGGTTAAAAAAGAGGTTTACATGAAATTCAAAGGCAACGCATGGAAATTTGGAGCCGACGTCGATACAGACGCGATCGTCCCGGCCCGGTATCTGAATACTTCCGATCCCGATGAACTGGCGAAGCACCTCATGGAAGACTCGACGAACCCCGAACTCGTGAAGAAGATGAAGCGCGGCGATATCATCGTTGCGGGGAAGAACTTCGGGTGCGGGTCGTCGCGCGAGCATGCGCCGATCGCCATCAAGGCCGCAGGCGTGTCCTGCGTAGTGGCAAAGAGCTTCGCGCGGATCTTTTACCGGAATTGCTTCAATATGGGGCTGCCGATCTTCGAGAGCGCCCAGGCCGTCGACGACATCAAAGAGGGTGATCAGGTCGAGGTGGACGCGGATGCGGGCGTGATCCGCAATCTTACGTCGAATAAAACATTCGCGGTCGCGCCCGTGCCGCCCTTTATGCAGGAGCTTATTGCCGCCGGCGGGCTGATGGCATATACGAAGAAGAAGACAGGGCTGTAGATGACAGCGTGTTTTAAGCTGATGAAAGCTCTTCAGACGCAAGCGAATTCGCTTTGTACGCAATGCGTATATTTCAACAGGAACCTTGATCCATCCTATTCCTCATCAAGCGTACCTTCACCACATTCCTGCGGACTGGATTTCATTCCCGGCGACGATAAGTGTACCGAGATGCGGACGAATAATTGCAGCGCGAGGAAGAACGCAGGCTGAAGCCTGCGGCTGCCAAATCGAACAAGATCTGCTTTGTAGCCGCACCCTTCAGGGTGCGTTGTAGTTAAAGGAGGAAGTCAGAATAATGTCAAAGACCTACAAGATCGCATTGATCCCCGGCGATGGAACCGGACCCGAGGTCGTTAAAGAAGCAATAAAAGTCATCAATGCCGTCGCTGCAAAGGGCGGGTTCAAGCTCGAGTTCACTGCGTTCGATTTCGGTGCTGCACGGTATTTAAAGACCGGGGAAACGCTTCCGGACAGCGCGATCACGGAGTTCAAAAAGTTTGACTCCATGTTCCTGGGCGCTATCGGGCATCCTGACGTAAAACCCGGCATCCTCGAAGCTGGGATCCTGCTCAAGATACGCTTTGCCCTGGACCAGTACATCAACCTCCGGCCGGTGAAGCTCTATCCCAACGTGGAGACCCCGCTCAAGGACAAGGGCCCGGAAGACATCGATTTTGTCGTGATCCGTGAGAACACGGGCGGCATCTATACGGGCCACGGTGGGGCAACGCGCGTGGGTACGTCCGAGGAAATCGCCACACAGCTGATGATCTACGATCGACGCACCGTTGATCGTTGCCTGAAGTATGCCTTCGAACTGAAGAAGAAGCGAAACGCGAAGAACCCGAAATATGCGGCAAAACCGATCACGCTTATCCATAAAAGGAATGTGCTGACCCATTGCGGCGACCTCTGGTACCGCGCTTTCGAGGAGATGGGAGCAAAGCAGTACCCGGAGCTCAAGCGCGACTACAACCACGTCGACGCCGCGAACATGTGGTTCGTGAAGAACCCCGAATGGTTCGATGTGGCGGTCACCGAGAACCTGTTCGGCGATATCATCACCGATCTCGGCGCAATGATCCAGGGAGGGCTCGGCGTTGCCTCGGGCGGGAACATCAACCCTGAGGGCGTTTCGATGTTCGAACCCATGGGCGGCAGCGCGCCGAAGTATGCCGGACAAAATGTGATCAACCCCATGGCGGCCATCGGCGCCGCGATGATGATGCTGGATTCGCTCGGCGAGGCGAAATCCGCACAGGCGATCGAGGCGGCAATGATCGCGGTAATGAAAAAAATGAAGAGCCAGGCCGCCGGGAAGATGGGCATGTCCACGACGGAAGTAGGGGACATGGTGGCGGGGATGGTTTGAAGAAGCATCAAGTTCGGAGTTAGGAGTTCGGAGTTCGAAGTAAAATACAATACCTGTAGGAGCAATGCAATGATAAGGGTTGGATTTATCGGTTGGCGCGGGATGGTGGGCTCGGTGCTCAT
>JBGPHF010000288.1:0-3263 GCA_041484215.1 Nitrospirota bacterium | reverse complement strand
GCGATCGTGAAGAACGGAGACAAGATCGTTCTCGATATTCCGGGCCGAACGCTTACGTTGAAATTGTCCGGCGCGGAGATCAAGAAGCGGCTGGCGAAATGGAAACCGCGGGAGCCGAAGATCAAGACCGGATGGCTCGCGCGCTACGCGAAGGTGGTCACCTCGGCGAACACGGGAGCGATTGTAAAAGCGTAAAGCATTTTTACCGCAGTAGCCTTCAAAAGAAAAGCGGCCACTTAGGGAAACACGCAGAGTTTTAAATATTTAATTTTAAGTTTTGTTTTTCTTGTCCGCGATCTTAGTGGTGGAAAAAGTCTTATCAAATAGGTGCCATTATGTCAAACAAACAGATTACCGGTGCTGAAATACTTCTCGAGTGTCTGAAAAAGGAGAAGGTAGATACGCTCTTCTGCTATCCCGGCGGCGTGGTGCTCAAGATCTTCGACGTATTCTACGAGCAGAAGGACGTTCGCATGATCCTGCCGCGGCACGAGCAGGGCGGGGTCCACATGGCGGACGGGTATGCCAGGTCCACGGGCAGGGTCGGCGTTGCCCTCGTGACCTCAGGCCCCGGAGCCACGAACGTGGTTACGGCCCTTGCCACGGCGTATATGGATTCCATTCCGATCGTGGTCATTACCGGACAGGTGCCCACGGCCCTGATCGGCAACGACGCGTTTCAGGAAGCGGACATCGTCGGCATCACGCGGCCCTGCACCAAATATAATTTCCTCGTCAAGGACGTGAAAGACCTCGCTCAGACCGTCAAGGAGGCTTTCTTTATCGCCTCGACAGGACGGCCGGGTCCGGTCCTTATCGACCTTCCGAGGGACGTGGTGACGAACAAGGCGGAGTTCCATTGGCCCGAGAAAGTCGAGATCAGGAGCTATAATCCCACGGTCTCCGGCAACAAGTGGCAGATCAAACAAGCGGCCGAGGCCATTGCCAAGGCAAAGAAACCCGTGGCTTATATCGGCGGCGGCGTTATTCTCTCGAATGCGGCAGCCGAGGTCCTTGAGTTCGCCGAGATCACGAAAATCCCGGTGACTCATACGCTGATGGGCATCGGCGGGTTCCCCGGCACGCACCCGCTGTCGCTGGGCATGCTCGGCATGCACGGGACCTATTACGCCAACATGGCGATCCACAACTCCGACCTGATCGTAGCCATCGGCGCGAGGTTCGACGACCGCGTGACTGGCAAGGTGGAGGGTTTCGCGCCCGAGGCCAAGATCATCCATATCGACATCGATCCCACGTCCATCAGGAAGAACGTGCGCGTGGACATTCCGATCGTGGGCGACGTGAAACATGTCATGGTGGATCTGAACAAGGAACTCCACCACAGTAAAGAACCGTGGGAAGCGATCCGCAAGAGCTGGCTCAAGCAGATCGAGGCCTGGCGCGAAGAGCGGCCGCTCACGTACGAATATGCCGATGACGTGATCAAACCGCAATTCGTGGTCGAAAAACTCTACGAGATTACCAAGGGCGACGCGATTATCGTGACCGACGTGGGCCAGCACCAGATGTGGGCCGCGCAGTACTACAAGTTCGACAAGCCCCGGAACTGGTGCACGTCCGGCGGGCTGGGGACCATGGGCTATGGATTTCCCGCGGCCCTCGGGGCGAAGGTGGCGAATCCGAACCGGGAAGTATTCAGCATTTCCGGCGACGGCAGCATCCAGATGAACATCCAGGAGCTTGCCACGTCGGTGGAGAACAACATCCCGGTGAAGGTTGTGATCCTGAACAATCGGTTTCTCGGCATGGTGCGGCAGTGGCAGGAGTTGTTCTACCAGGAGCGGTATTCTTCCACGGACCTCGGCAGCACGCCGGATTTCGTGAAGCTCGCCGAGGCCTACGGCGCCATCGGTCTGCGCGCGGTAAAGCCTTCAGAGGTGGAGCCGGTATTGAAAGAAGCGCTCAAGGCGAAGAGGACGGTCTTTATGGACTTCGTTACCGCCCGGTACGAGAAGGTCTTCCCCATGGTGCCCGCGGGGGCAAGCATCAACGAGATGATCTTCGGGGAAGAAAAAAAGAAGGAAGAGAAAAAGCTCAAAGCGGTGAAGTAGTGACAAATTCGAAGCACGAAGCTCTAAATCCTAAGTAGAAAATGGAAGGCAACGGCTTTGTTTAGAGATTTGTATTAGGAAATTGTTTAGGATTTCGAAATTCGAATTTAGGACTTTACTTCAAGAGGCTTATCAATGAAACATATCATATCGGTGCTTGTTGAAAATAAATTTGGCGTGCTGTCGCGGGTGTCGGGACTTTTTTCCGGAAGAGGGTTCAACATCGAGACTATTTCCATCGGTCCGACTCTGGATCCCACGATTTCGCAGATGACCATCGTGACCGCCGGCGACGAGCGAATCCTCGAGCAGATCATTAAACAGCTCAACAAGCTGATCGACGTCATAAAAGTGACCGATCTCGCTGAAAAGGAATATGTAGAGCGCGAGATGTGCCTCATCAAGGTCAATGCATCCACCGAACACCGGGCCGAGGCGCTCAGGATCGCGGACATTTTCCGCGCGCGCGTGGTGGACTCGTCGCAGAAAAGCTATACGTTCCAGGTCACGGGCGACGAGAAGAAGATCGCGGCCTTCATCGAGCTGTTGCGGCCCATCGGCATCAAGGAAGTCGTGCGTACGGGCAAGGTGGCCATCACGCGGGAGTAACGTTCTGTCGAAGGAGACCTCGGCATGAAACGCGCGGGCACGTATTTCGTTATCATTCGTTATTGGATTCTTTATTGAAAGGGGAAATGATGAAGCTCTATTACGACAAAGACGCCGATCTCTCAATCATCCGCAGCAAGAAGGTGACCATCGTGGGCTATGGTTCCCAGGGCCATGCGCATGCGCTGAACCTGAAGGATAGCGGCGTTACCGTCACGGTGGCGCTGCGTGAGGGCTCGCCCTCGGCCAAGAAGGCGCAGACCGCGGGTCTCGCCGTGAAGAACATCGCCGACGCGGTGAAAGAGGCGGACCTGGTGATGGTGCTGGCGCCGGACGAGCATCAGCGCAAGATCTACACGGAAAACATCGAGCCGAACCTGAAGAAGGGCGTGACGCTTGCATTCGCTCACGGCTTCAATATTCACTATAACCAGATCGTGCCGCGCGCCGATCTTGACGTGATCATGATCGCCCCGAAGGCCCCGGGCCATACGGTGCGAAGCGAGTTCGTGAAGGGCGGCGGCATTCCCGACCTGATCGCTATTTTCCAGGACGCGTCCGGCAAGGCCAAGGCCGCCG
>JBGPHF010000287.1:0-3284 GCA_041484215.1 Nitrospirota bacterium | reverse complement strand
GGAAGACCATAGATCCAGAGGAGGACCGGCGTCAGAATGAAGCCTCCGCCCGCGCCCATCAGCACGCCGAGCATCGTGATCACGAGGGAGAGCGCGAAGGGGCCGAAGATGTTGGCAGCCATGCCCGCGCGTTCAAAGTACCAGGTGCCTGCCGGCAGCGTGGTCGAGAATGCCGCCGATGCCCTGGAGGCACTGTTCGTGAATGCCGTAACGGTGTACTTTCCATCAGCTGCGCCTTTCGGCAATTTGAGAGAAGCCGCAAAAGAACCGTCGGGTTGCATATCAATCGCCGGCAGGAGGAGCTTGCCCGGAGATTTAAACCGTGTTTTGTAGAGAGGAAGCGCGGCCTTGAGGTTTCCTTTTTCATCGAGGGGCTCCAGGAGAGAGCCGCGCGAGCCGGTGATCACCGCGATGATCGAGGTTTTACGGCGCTCGACTTTTGCGGAGGCAGGCCGGAGTCCCGCAGCATCGATGCCCAGATCCTTGAGCGCGCCGGAGTAGCTCCAGTCGTCTTTCTGAACTTTGAGCGCTTCAATCCTGTCCTTGGTGTCTTTCGGAGTGAGCGTTATATAATAGGCAGGAATGTCCTCGCTGGCGTAGAAGATCCAGGGGATCTTGCCCGTCTCCTTGTCCGGCTTGCTGTCAAGCCGCCTGACGGCTACGGTTTTTTCCGACGCTACCTCGATATACACCGGCTTGCCTTTTTCCGCGGTCCCGGTGATTCTGAGGGTGTCTCCCGGATTGTATTCCATCTTGTCGGTCGTTACCGTGACCGGCGGGGGAACCGGCTTGCGCGCGGCGGGTTTCCGGACAACCGGCGCGGCGCCGGCGGGGAAAGCGATGCAAACGATCAGTATGGCGGTTCTCACTGCGAAACCCACTCTGCTCACTGTCATAATCCTCCTCCGTTGTGCATAATGATTTAACGTTTGGATGGTAACAGAAGTTGTCAAGGTTGGCAACTTAATTTTTCTCAGGGTTTTGTTTGTCCGAAGCTTCCCTGCCCCCGCGTGTGGATAAACCGGAGTTAGCTGAAAAGCTATTGACTTTGGACCTATCATCACGTATTCTACGGAACATATAGAGAAGCTGGGGGAGCCGATTCGGCTGAGAGTCCTTAAGGGACGACCCTTGGAACCTGATCCGGGTAGTGCCGGCGTAGGGAAGGCGAAAATGGCATTTTGATTGAACCCTTTCGAGCCGTATCTACCCAGATACGGTTTTTTTATTTGAGGCTGCGGACCATGCTGATTTCCTTGAACGGGGAAAAAAAAGAAGTTCCCGACAACTCGACGGTCAGTGGCTTACTGGAATTTCTGAAAATCCAGCCGCAGCGCGTGGCTGTTGAGTTGAACCGGGAGATTGTGAAGAAGGACCGATACGCGACCACGGCCCTTCAGGAAGGCGACAGCCTTGAAGTAGTTAGTTTTATGCAAGGAGGGAGCTTCATAACTTATGAACGACGATAAACTGGTGATCGCGGGCATCGAATTCCAGTCCCGCCTCTGGGTGGGGACCGGAAAGTACAAGGACTTCGCGGAAACGAAGAGAGCGATCGAGGTGTCCGGAACGGACGTGGTCACGGTGTCCGTACGCCGGGTGAACATCATCGACAAGTCCAAGGAAAATCTGCTCGATTACATCGACGCGAAAAAATACAAAATCCTGCCGAACACGGCCGGGTGTTATACCGCGAAGGACGCGATCCGCACGGCCATGCTCGCGGCCGAAGCGGGGATCACGAAGCTCGTGAAGCTCGAAGTGATAGGCGATGAAAAAACCCTCTTCCCGGACAACGAAGCGACGCTCGAGGCCGCGAAGGTATTGGTGAAAGAAGGGCTCATCGTGCTGCCCTATACGAGCGACGACCCGATCATGGCGAAGAAGCTCGTGGATATCGGCTGCCCGGCGATCATGCCGCTTGCCGCGCCGATCGGCTCGGGCCTGGGCATCAGAAACCCCTATAACCTCAGGATCATCATGGAAACGGTAAAGGTTCCCATCGTGGTGGACGCGGGTGTAGGCACGGCATCCGATGTGGCGCTCGCCATGGAACTCGGGTGCGACGCCGTGCTTCTGAACACGGCGATAGCAGGAGCAAAGGACCCGATTGCCATGGCAGAGGCTATGAAATACGGCGTGCTCGGTGGACGACTAGCTTACAAAGCAGGCAGGATACCGAGAAAACTCTATGCCACTGCAAGCAGTCCGATCGAGGGGATGCTTGGTGGTTGACTTCAAACTCTATCTCATCACCGATCGGAAACAGACGAAACTCCCTCTTGTCCAGGCCGTAAGGCTGGCGCTTGAGGGCGGTGTCCGTTGCATCCAGCTCCGGGAAAAGGACCTGGCGATACGGGACCTGCTTGGCCTCTCGCAGGAACTGCGCGCGATGACAAGAGAGTTCGGAGCGAAGCTTTTTATCAATGATCAGGTAGATGTTGCCGTGGCTGTCGGCGCGGACGGCGTTCATCTCGGTCACCAAAGCATGCCCACGAAAGCAGTCAGGGGCGTCGTCGGCCGGACGATGATGATCGGCGTGTCGACGCACACGCTCGACGAGGCGCGTACTGCACAAGAGGAAGGCGCTGATTTTGTGACCTTTGGCCCTATCTACGAAACACCGTCAAAAGCAAAGCTGGGCGCACCTGTCGGACTCGAGGCGCTCAAAGACGTGAAAAAAGCCATCGATATTCCTATCTTCGCCTTGGGTGGAATACACGGAAGGAACATCGGCCACGTTCTCTGGGCCGGCGCGTATGGGGTCGGAATGATCTCGGCAATCTTTTGCGCGGAGGACATTCAGAAACGAGCAAAGAACATCAACGAAATGATCCAGATCGTCGACCGGTCTATCTGTGTTCAGTGCGGACGCAGGGATTAAAAGCAGGAAGACCGCCGAAAAAGCGGAAATGAAGCGAGGTGGAGTATGACGCAGATTCTCGAAGCGCGAAAAGGGAACATCACTCCGGAGATGCAGGCCGTGGCCAGGGCGGAAAGCGTCACACCTGAGTTCGTCAGGGAAGGCGTGGCACAGGGGACCATCGTCATTACGAGGAACGCGCGCCATACATCCATCACGCCGCTCGGCGTGGGTAAGGGCCTCAGGACCAAGGTCAACGCAAACATCGGGACCTCAAAGGACCGGATGTCCATCGAAGACGAGATCGAGAAACTGAAAGTGGCTGTGGCCGCGGGCGCTGATGCGGTCATGGACCTCTCGACCGGCGGCCCTATCGTTGGGATTAGAAAAGAGATCCTGAAGCAGTCCACCGTGTCCATCG
>JBGPHF010000286.1:0-3285 GCA_041484215.1 Nitrospirota bacterium | reverse complement strand
TGCAGACTTTTTTTCATAATGTGTCAATCCTTAGTGCGGTGAAAATTGCTCGATAGCGCGCAAGAATGTGATTCTGTTCATGTTAGCTAAACCAGCAACGTCCAATAGTGCATCTTTCAGGCTAATTTGTCAACAAACAAGAATTGCACAAACACGAATTCCCGTTGACACGCATCTCGCTCCGGCGTAGTATAATTTTTTATGGATACAAGCCGTCGGGAATTCATCAAAAAAGCGCTCTACGGAGTGCTTGCGTTCTTCGGGCTCGGGTTTTTGATCTCCGGAGTAAAGATGTTTGCTCCCGCGGCCGACCGGGCCAAGGAACTTGCTTTTTTCCCGCTGGCGCACGAGGACGAGGTCCCCCGCGCGGGCGTGCGGAAGAGCGAGCTGGTCTACACCGTCTCCGGCAAGGAGCGCAGGGCGCGGGTGTTTATCGTTTCCTCCCGCGAGGGTTTGGCCGTTCTATCGGCCACGTGTTCTCACTTGGGCTGTTTGGTCAATTACAACAGGGAAAAGGGAGAGTTCGTCTGTCCCTGTCATGGCGGCCGATACGACCTGGGGGGCAACAATATCGCCGGTCCGCCGCCTGCTCCGCTCGCTCGGCTTCCGCTCAAGATCGTCGACGGCATGCTTTATGTCGGCGTCAAGGTGTGACGTAGATGAACTTTATCGACTATCTGGATACGCGTCTCGGCCTCAGCCGGAGGCACCGCAGGGTGATCGACAGGCCGGTGCCCGCGGGGATAAATTATTTTTACTGCCTCGGCGGAGTCGCTTTTTCGTCGTTTCTCATGCAGTTTCTCACCGGCCTTCTCTTGTCTGTCCACTACACGCCGTCCGAAGCAGAGGCCTACCAAAGCATCCAGCGCTTGCACCGGACCGTTCCTCTCGGCGCTTTGGTGCGTTCCGTGCACCACTGGGCCGCGAACCTCATGGTCGTCATGGTGGCGCTCCATACACTCAGGGTCTTTATCACCGGCTCCTTCAAAAATCCCCGGGAGCTGAACTGGATCGCGGGGGCCATGCTTTTGCTGCTTACCCTCGGGTTCGGCTTTACGGGCTATCTCCTGCCCTGGGACCAGAAGGCGTATTGGGCCACGGTGGTCGGGATGAACATGCTGGGTTCGGTGCCCCTGGTCGGTCCTTCACTGGCCGCCCTCTTGCGCGGCGGAGCGGAAGTTGGAGACCGGACGCTCCTGCACTTTTACAGTTTTCATGTCTTGTGGCTTCCGGTTGCAACCGCTTTTTTTCTCTGGCTCCATTTTCACATACTGCGCAGGGTAGGGATATCGGGAGGGATGTAGCGAGTGCGGAGTGAAGGAAAAAAACAAACGGCATTCTTTCCCTATTATCTGTTCGAGATTTCGCTCGTGATGCTTTTCACGGCCGAAGCGGTCCTGATCTTAGCGGTCCTGTTCCCGTCAGGCGTCGGTCGGGAAATAGATTTTTCCGCTCCGTACCAACCCCGCCCGGAATGGTATTTTCTCTTTCTCTACCAACTGACCAAGTATTTTCCGGGCAGATGGACGTTTGTGGGCGCGGTGCTCCTGCCGGGGATCGCCTTCAGCCTGCTCCTGCTTGCGCCGGTCCTCGACAAGGGAGACGCCACGTCGCTCCGGGAGCGGAAAACCGCTGCTTTAGCCGGCGCCGGACTGCTCGGAGCGGTGATCGTTCTGACCCTCCTGGCCCTGCTATAAACGTTTCCTGCGGCCCTATAATAAACGCAAATAGCATTGTTTCCCGGTTGCTTATGTATGAAATCGCAAAACGAGTATTGACATGGGACCGCATTTTTGATAATTTACTACACCTGCCGACGAGATTTAGCCGTGCATACGTATTTTTTCATTTGTTACTAAAACTCCCCCGGGGAGGATGCCTGACACGGAATGAAATTGCTGCTCACGCTTCCCATTGCATTTCTATTTTTACGTATCCGGACGAGTACGACCGGGCTGTTTAAGAACAACCCGAATTTGCTGCAACTCTTCACACCCTAAGGAGGAAAGAAACATGTCAGTCAAGACCGAAACACCCGATCAGACGCTGGACACACTGGGCAGGGTATGTCCCTATCCGCTGCTTCTCACGAAGAAGGCGCTCGAAAAACTCGCGAGCGGTCAGACGCTCAAGGTTTTGTGCGACGCTCCGGCCTCTGCGGAAGACAGCATCCCGCGCTATGCCGAAAAACAGAAGTACGCCTTCGAATCCGTAAAGGTCGAAGACAAGGGAATGTGGGAGCTCTATATCAAAAAGGCGTAAGAGCGGGCGCCGAAGCAACGGGAACAGGGGGAAATCCCGTCAGCGCCGGCAGCGACTAAAGGGGTAAAACTATTCAAGGAGGGGGAGGATGGTTTCTACAGCAATGTTCCTGCTTTCCGGCCTGCTGATCGGCCTGATGCTCGGGTGGACGCTGCAACGGGGAAGGTTTTGCATCAATTCGGCCTTCCGCGAGGTTTTGTTCCAAGACTATACGATGTTTCGGGCCTATTTGCTTGCCGTGGCCGTGGCTATCATCGGCGCCAACCTGTTTGAGGACATGCATTGGCTCGGACATCCGGAGAACGGGACGTTCGTCGCCGGCGAACTGTACCGGCAGGCTTTCGTACCGTGGGCCAACATCATCGGCGGCTTCATCTTCGGCATGGGCATCGTGCTTGCCGGCGGATGCGGGAGCGGCATTCTGTACCGCGTGGGCGAGGGAAACCTGGCGTACGTGCTGGCGGTAGGCGGGTTTTTCTTCGGGATCGCCGTGACGAAGTTCGGTTTTCTGAAACCCATTTACGAATGGATGATAGCCCCCGAACGGGTTGTCTGGCTGGGCGAGGACACGGTCCCCACGCTGTATAACATCATCGGCGTCCCCAAGTGGATCGTGATCGCGGTGGTCTGTGCGCCGCTTCTGTTCTTCGTGTACCAGGGCAAGCCGTTCACGAAAGCGAGAAAGGGCTATTCCTGGTCCATTGCCGGCCTCCTGGTCGGCATCATCGCGGTCCTGGCCTTCTGGGCCTCGGCCTACTACGGCGGCAGGGCCCGCGGGCTTTCGTTCACCGGACCGGTGCGCGAGTTTTTCCTGGCCGTTTTCTTCGGCGATTCGTGGTACGGCGGCAAGGTCGCGGCAAGCGAGGCCATGACGCTGTTCGGCATCACCTTTTCCTGGAGTTCTCTCTATGTTCTGGCGGTCCCCATCGGGGCCTATATCAGCGGCAAACTGCTCTCCGAGGTGAAGCTGAAGGTGCCGCCGGCGGACGAGCTCCTGAAGGTGATGTTCGGCGGTTTCATTAT
>JBGPHF010000285.1:0-3317 GCA_041484215.1 Nitrospirota bacterium | reverse complement strand
GTTTCGTTGACGATATCGAGCACCGCGATCGGGATCTTCCTGGCCTCGCCTTGAATGACGCCGAGATAGTACTGCGGAAATACGACAGCCGGGACCGCGGTCAGGAGAACAAATACAAGAATGGGTATGATTCGCTTCATGCCTTCCTATTCTTTACTCAGCTGTCAAATCAACGCTGAACTCCAGTGTCTGTTTCGGAAATTCATCGGGCAGGGGTGGAAAGGGATTCGATGCCCGGATCGCCCTGATCGCGGCTTGCTGAAACCCGAAATTCCCTTTCGAATGGTCCGAATCGAGGTTCACTTCCTCCACCCAGCCCGACCGGTTGATGCTAAAGAGCACTCGCGCCTTGGCATCAGGTGCATCGGGCGGCGGTCTCCAATACTGACCGATTTTATACCGGACTCTGCCGATATAAACGTCATCCACGCCACTCTGCGGCGGCGTTATGACGTTGACGTTCTCGCCGCCTGAGGACGGCGTTGCCTCGGCCGCCTTCCCAGCCGGGGCTTCGGCTGGACGTTCTTCCTCGGCAGGCGCGGCAAGCTTGGTTTTTCCTTTTGCCAGTTCCGGCATACCGCTTTTTTTTGCCTCGGCCGCGCTCGCTCTCGGCGCTGCTTTTTTTGCTTTCGGCTCGGGCTTTTTCTCCTGCGGGGGTTCGACAGGCGGTGTGGTCGCCGGCGTCAGAGGAGAAAGCGCCGGTTCCCCGGCCAGCCCCACGAGCTTCACGTCGTAAAACGGCGGAGCAAAGGACCTCGGGGTGACCTTTAGGTAAAAAAAGACCGCAAAAAAAAGAAAAATAACGTGAATAAAAAAAGAAAAAAGGACCGCTGCCGAAAGCTCATGCCCCGACTGACCGATCCTTTTCCCGGAAGCCAGCTTCATTTGCCGGTCTCGCCCCCCGCCGTCTCGGTCACCATGCCAAGCCGGTCGATGCCGGCCCGCTTCACCACGTCCATCACCTGCACCACGGCGCCGTAGGGCGCGTCACGGTCCGCCCTGAGGTACACGTTGATCAGCGGCTTCGACTTCCGGACGGCGTCGAGCACGTCTTTCAGGCGGGCGATGTCGACGCGCTCCTTTTCCACGAAAATCTCCTGCGCCTTCGTTACCGTGAGCACGATGCGGTCCTCGGGCTTTACGGTGTTGGATTCGGACTTGGGCAAATTCACGTCGAGCCCCCGGCTCATCATCGGCGAGACGATCATGTAGAAAAAGAGCACCGTCAGGAGCACATCGATGAGCGGCACGAGGTTGATCTCCCGGATGATGTGCCTCTCCCTGCGTTCGAAGCTCATGGCTTCCCCCGGAGGAGGTTGCGCTCGAGGAAGCTCAGAAACTCCATGGAGAACGAATCGCAGCGGATCGAAATGTCGCGGATCTTGTCGGAAAAGTAGTTATACGCGATCACCGCGGGGATGGCCACGAACAGCCCAGAGATGGTGTTGATGAGCGCGGCTGCCAGCCCCGGCGCGAGTGCGCCGATGTCGCCCGCCCCTTTGAGCCCGATGCCGTAAAAAGCGTCCATGATCCCCCATACCGTGCCGAAGAGCCCTAACAGCGGTCCAACCGTGCCCGTGGTGCCCAGGAACGCCAGATACCGTTCCATGTATACGATCTCGTCCTGGGTCGTGATCTTGAGCATGCGCTCGATCTCCTGGGAAATGAGCGGGCGCTCGTCATCGCTCACCTTCCCCTCCGGGAGGGTCTTGATGATCGACTCGGCCTCGCGGTGGCCTTCGAGAAAAAGCGTGGCCACGGGGCTGTACTTTTTCGCCTCCGCGTGCTTCAAAAGGTCCTGGATGTTTTTGGTCTTCCGAAAAGCGGTGAGAAACGCGTGGGACTCCTTCTCGGACCTCCGCAGAAACTGATATTTGAGCAGGATCATGGCCCAGGAGATGATCGAGAAGCCCAGCAGAATGATCACGATCCCCTTCCCTACCCAGTCGGTCTCCACGAAAAGACCGAGCACTCCCATGCCCATCGCGGGCGTTGCGGCTATTGCGAACACAATGCTACCTCCCTGAGAATGAAATTAAAAATTCAACTTGACAGACTCGTAAAAGTCTTTTTAGCCACAGAAGGCACACAAGACACAAAAAAATCTTTCGTTTTTATAGGTCTTACCTATGTGACTTATGTGACTTATGTGGCAAATCTTTAAAAAACGCCGATCACGTTCCCCATCTCGCTCACGTCGTACCCGCCCATCGCAACGATCCGATCGCGAAACTCTTTGTCCTCTCTGATGATCGCGAGAAGAGCTTGCAGCATCGGAGTGTCGTAGAACTCCTGCGGGATCGCGAGGTCATAGCGTTCCCGCGCAACGGGAATGAAATCGAGGCCCAGCGCCTGGGCCGCGGAGAGCACGGCGAGGCCGGTGTCCGCGGCGCCGGACAGGACAGCCGCGGCCACGGCCATGTGCGTGTACTCTTCGTGATCATACCCGTTTACCCGCGCCGGGTCAATCCGCAATTTTTTCAGATAAAGGTCCGTCAACAGCCGCGTGCCCGCGCCGGCCTGCCGGTTCACAAAGACGATATGCTCGTTCTTTAAATCCTCAAATCCCCTGATGTTTTTAGGGTTCCCCTTAGGGACGAGTAACCCTTGCGTCCGGTAGACAAGGTTCACGAGCGCGATGCGTTTATCGGGAATAAGTTTTTTTATCGAGCTTACGTTATATTCTCCCGTTTCCTCATCGAGCAAGTGCGTGCCGGCCAGGTGCGCTTCGCCGCGCTTCAGGGCCAGCAACCCGCCCATGCTTCCCACGTGGGCCGAAGAAAGGGAAAAGCGAGGGTGCCTCTTCTTTAAAAAATTCGCAAGCACGTCCAGGGCGTTGTCATGGGAGCCGATGCAGACAAGGGTGTTCTCGACCTCCTCCGCCGGCCGCAGCAGTTCAATGACCACCTCCTGGCCCGCGGCAAGGCCCTCGCTCGCGGCGGGAATGCGCAGAACGCCGTCGGCGCGGACCAGGGACATCAATGCCCCCGCGCCCCGGGACACGGGAGTGGCGATCAGGTTGCCGGAGACTTTTCCGACTTTCACGCGGACGAACTCTTCCTGCCCGAGGGTCGATGCGACCTGGCGGCTCAATTTCGCGGCCACGGTTTCCGGCCCGGGCCCGGGCGCGCCGCGGAGCGCATACAGCAAGGGCTTCACGAAAAGGGCGAACGTAAGGGCCGCCGAGACCGGGTACCCGGGAATGCCGATAACGGGTTTTCCACGGACCACGCCGAGGATCACCGGTTTACCGGGCTTGATATTCACGCCATGCACAATGACTTGGCCTACCGAGGCGATCACTTCGGAGGTGAAAT
>JBGPHF010000284.1:0-3318 GCA_041484215.1 Nitrospirota bacterium | reverse complement strand
GAAACCGATCATATCTCTCACGCTCGCGTACACTGTCGGTCTCCTGCTCGGACGCGGGTTTCTCTATCTGCCCTATTCCGTTAGCTTTCTCGCCGTTGTTGTTGTTTTCATCCTTGTTGTCTTGACCTGGTTTGAGAAAATAACTCTTCGCCGCCTTTTCCTCATCGTCGTTCCTTCCCTTATCGGCATGGCAGCCTACCTGTACTCGGCGGCCTGGTTGCCGGCGAATCATTACACGCGCGTTTTCCCGGATGATAAAGCGACCCATGTAATGACCGGTACGATCATTTCGCCGCTTGACCGGGACCCCGACCGGACGGCATTCGTTCTGGACCTCGTTGATCTTGATGGTACGCCCGTGAGCGGAAAGGTGCGGGTGAGTGTGCGTGAAGCGGTGACCATCATCGGATACGGCGACTTCATCCGTGTTTCGGGCAAAATGTTCGGACCGGCCGGATACGATAACCCTTCGAGCTTTGACTACGGGGCATACCTCGCGCAAAGCGGGATTTACCGCATTGTCGGGGTGAAAAATTCCGGCAGCATCACGGTTCTTCACGCGGGCAGGGGGCTGTTTCGGACTATCCAGGACTGGCGCGAGCGGATCCGGCAGGCGTTTCTTGCTTCGACAAGCGGCCCCGGGTCCGCAATCATCCAGGCGATGGTGCTGGGGGAAGAGGGCGGGCTGACTGACGGGCTCCGGGACCGGTTCATGGCAGCCGGTGTGACGCACATCATTTCAATTTCAGGATCTCATCTCGGCATGGTAGCGCTTCTTTGTTTCGGGCTGGTCAGATTGCTTATGCGTCTCATGCCGGAGCGGCACTATCATCTCCTGACCGTCTACGCCGACCCGAAGAAGATCGCCGCGCTCATCACGCTTCCCCTGGTTCTTTTTTATACGCTTCTTGCGGGGGGGCAGGTGGCCACGGTCCGCTCGCTCATCATGATCACGGCCGGGCTGGCAGCGCTGCTCCTCGACCGGGAGAATGCGCTCATGCATTCCCTCGCAACAGCGGCCCTCGCGATCCTCCTTACCGGCCCGCAGTCCCTCTTCGACATCTCTTTCCAGCTTTCCTTCATTTCGGTGTTGAGCATCGGTTACACGGTCCTCCTGTGGAACGAGCTCGGCCTGAAGGCGTCGCATGCGGCACAGAAGTTCAGGAACAGCGCCGCGCTCCTTATTCTCATTTCGCTCTCCACAAGCCTCGCAACAGGGCCCCTCGTGGCTCACTACTTTAACCAGTTTTCCCTCGCGGGAGTCGTTTCGAACATGATCGTGGTTCCGTTCGCCGGCCTGGTGGTGGTGCCGCTGGGGCTTTCTTCGGGCGTCCTATCGCTCTTCACGCATCATCTTCCGTTTGCAGCATTGAACCAGTTCGCGGCGGACGCTTTCATCGGGATAGTGACGTTTTTTTCGCGTCTCCCGATAGCGGAGTTCCATCCGCCGTCGCCGGGAGTGATCTGGCTCCTCACCTACGGCGCGTTTGTTCTGTCGCTGGCCGGCGTAGCCAGGTCGCGGCTGCTCTATCACGCGAAGCCGCTGGAATTCTCTTCCCATGTTTCAAGAGCCGCGGTCACGACGGCCGCGCTTTCGGGGACGTTATTGCTGATCATCACGACGCTTCATTTTTTTCCGAGGAGAGGCGTTGAGGTGAGTTTCCCGGACGTGGGCCAGGGTGACTGCTCGCTGGTCAGGCTCAGGTCAGGCAAAACCGTTTTGATCGACGGAGGCGGCGCGTACGACAACCGGTTCGATATCGGCAGGCGCGTCCTCGCACCGTATCTCTGGAACAAAGGCGTGCGCAGGCTCGACCTCGTGATACTCTCGCACCCGCACCCGGACCACATGAACGGACTCAAGTTCATTTTGAAAAAATTTCAGGTGGGCCAGGTATGGGAAAGCGGCCTGGACTCTGATCTGTCGGGGTATGAGGAATTCAGGGATATCATAACGGAGAAGAACATACCCCGTAAGACCGTTTTTGCGGGAGATGCGCCGGCCGTGCTCGGAGAAGCTACTTTTACCGTGCTGCATCCTTCGCAGGGCTTCGTAGCGCGCGAACGGCAGGCGTATGCGGCTGAGAACGACCGCTCGCTCGTGGTGCGAATAGCGTTCGATGATAGAGTGTGCCTGTTTACCGGCGACATCCATAGGGAAGCTGAACAGTATCTCTTGAAGAGCGGGCAGGACCTGAAGTGCGACCTGCTCAAGGTCCCGCACCATGGCAGCAAAACTTCGAGCAGCGATGACTTCGTCTCCACGGCGCAACCCAAGGTCGCTGTTATCACCTGCGGCAGAGGAAACCGTTTCGGGCATCCGGCATCCGACGTTGTCGCGCGCTATGAGAATGCTGGAGCGCGGGTCTATAGAACGGACGTTGACGGAGCGGTGACCGTCCGGTTTGAGAGTGACGGGCTTCAGACGCTTAAGTGGAATGACCTGGCGCTTAGACGGACCGGTTTGGATAAGGTTGTTTCTCCCTGGCAGCAGGAGCGAGAGAACTTAAGGCGAATGCTTCTCAGGAAATGGGAGCTTTGATCGGATAGACCTTGAGGAAGTTCAGAAACTCCTTGGCCGTGTGCGTGCAGTAATTGCGCTTGGGCGAGATGATGCTGAAGTTCCGGTGGAACTTGACGTCCTTGAACGTCGTGGCTTTCAGGATGCCGTGCTTGATAGCCTGGCGGGCGGCCCAGGCGGACAAAATCGAGACGCCGATGCCTTCTTCGACCGCGCTTTTGATCGATTCCGTGCTGCCGAGCACCATGGTGATCTTGAGGTTGTCGAGCTTGATCCCATGGTCTTCCAGGTGTTTCAGGATGATCTGGCGGGTGCCCGAGCCTTCTTCCCGCAGGATAAGGGGTTCCTTGGTCAGTTCGATCCCCGGGATGTTTCTCCGCTCCGCCCAGGGATGAGCGGGGGACATGATGATCACGAGTTCGTCGGCGATAAGGGTCTCGACGGCAAACCGCTGTTTGCTTACGTCACCCTCCACGAGCGCGATGTCGATCTCGCCGGCGTTCAAGCGTTCGGTGATCGTTTTCGTATTGCTCACGACGAGAGAGATATTTACTTGGGGGACTTTCTTTTTAAAGGCCGAAATGATCGAGGGGAGAAGGTAGTTTCCGATGGTGGAACTGGCGCCGATGGAGAGGGAGCCCTTGATCGATCCGGTAATCTCGCTGATGTTCTTCTGCGCCTCGGCGTAGAGCGCCAGGATCTCCTTGGCCCGTTTATAGAGGATTTCGCCCGCCGGGGTCATGTTGATCGCGTTGCCGGACCGATCGAACAAACGGGTCTCATAGAGCTCCTCCATG
>JBGPHF010000283.1:0-3318 GCA_041484215.1 Nitrospirota bacterium | reverse complement strand
CCGAAGTCCTTGACTGCCCTGCGGTCGATATTTCGCATCTGTTGCGCCGTAACGATTTTCATAGCATTAGATCTAAGATCCTGACTTCTGACTCTTAGCTCCTGACTCCCGACTCCTGGCTCTTGAGCTCCTGCCCCACCAGGACCACCTGAGCCACTGCGTATCCCTCATCATGGGAATAACTCAGGAGTATTTGTTTTACTCCCTTGAGGTCCATGAGGTCCTTGACTCTCCCCGAGATATTCACGATCGGCCCGCCGCCTTCCCCGTGGAGCACTTCCATGTCGGTCCATTTTACGCCCGCGCTCCAACCGGTGCCGATCGCCTTGAGCACGGCCTCTTTGGCCGCGAACCTTCCCGCATAATGCTGGGCGGGAAACTTCTGCCGGGAGCAGTACTCACGCTCGTGTTCGGTAAAAACCCGTTCGAGGAACCCGGAATGATTTTTCCCCGCCTTGTCGATGCGGTCTATCTTGACGAGATCGACGCCGATGCCGATGATCATGTGCCCCCCTCTGAAACGATTGTCCGCCTAGTACCGCTCGATTAATTGCTTCATCTCGACGACCGCGCGATCGATCCCCACGAGCACGGCCCGGGAGATAATGCTGTGCCCGATGTTAAGCTCCTCAACCTCGGGGATGGCCGCGATCCGCTCCGCGTTCACGTAATTGAGCCCGTGCCCGGCGCCCACGCGAAGCCCCAGGCTCCCCGCGAGCTTCGCCCCGTCGATGATCTTCACGAGTTCTCGGTCGCGGTCTTTCCCGCTCTTCGCATTCGCGTATGCCCCGGTATGCAGTTCCACCCAGTCCGCGCCTGCCTTCTTCGACGCGGCGATCTGTTCTTCATCGGGATCGATAAAAAGACTCACTCTGATGCCCGCTTGCCGGAGAGGACCGATGTAATCCTGGAGAAACCGGACGCGCGAAGCCGCGTCGAGCCCTCCTTCGGTCGTGAGTTCCTCCCGTTTCTCCGGCACGAATGTGGTGATGTCCGGCCGCACCTCAAGGGCGATGCGCTGCATCTCCGGCGTTGCCGCCATTTCCAGGTTCAATTTCGTCTGGACGGTTTCCCGAAGCAACCGGAGGTCGCGGTCCTGAACGTGCCGCCGGTCCTCGCGCAAATGGGCGATGATTCCGTGTGCGCCGGCCAGTTCGGCAAGGAGCGCGGCGGCCACGGGATCGGGCTCCGTTCCCCGCCTCGCCTGCCGGATAGTCGCGATGTGATCGATATTGACTGACAGTCTGGGCAATTCTTCAGTTCCTCTCCTGTCGCCGTTGCTGGTCCAAATTCTAGCATCTCTCCGCTTAAATATCCAGAAAATTCATTGCCCTGACTCGCCTGTCGGCGTATTTTTTCTCTCCTCGCGTCTTCTCCCCTTGCGTCTTGACCCTCACGAACGACTCTGATATAGTTAGGCTATCTAAATTCCCAAGGAGGTAGCATAATGGTTCGTTTTCATAAACCGCTGTTTCTGGCTTTTTGTCTTCTCGTTGCCGCGAGCGTCGCTTTTGCCCAGGAAACCAAGACGGAAACCAAGACCGTGACCGCGGAAGGCGTGGCCGCGGTCCAGCAGGGCGCCGTGGACATCGCCCGCGACGCCGCGATCGAGGACGCGCAGAAGCGCGCCGTCGAGCAGGCGATCGGCATCATGATCGACTCGCAAACGCAGGTCGAAAACTACCAGGTCATCAGCGACAAGATCCTGTCGCAGATCAAGGGTTACATCACGCATTACAACGTGATCGGAGAAAACCAGGATTCCTCCCTGCTCCGGGTCCGCATCACCGCCGAGGTTTCGATGGGCAAGCTTTCCGACGACCTCTCGGCCATCGGCGTTTTGATGAGCCAAATGCACAAGCCCCGCACGATGATCATGGTCGCCGAACAGAATGTCGGCGGCACCGTCAACGCCTGGTGGATGGACACGCACGGCGAGGCTGACTTGAGCATCGTGGAAAACACCTTCATGGACAAATTCACGGAGAAGGGCTTCGAGTTCATCGACCACGAAGTGGCGGCCAAGGAGATCAAGGTAACCTCTCCCTATAAAGTTACGAACTTGAGCGTGGCCCAGGCGAGAACGCTCGGGAACCAGGCCGACGCCGAGGTGGTGGTCATCGGCAAAGCCATCGCGAAGTATTACGGCGAGGTGGGCGGCGGGATGAAGTCGGTCCAGGCCGATCTCTCCGCCAAGGCCGTTCGCACCGACACGGGCCAGGTCATCGCCGCGTCGACGACCCACGCCGCCGCCGTGCACATCACCGAACTCAGCGCGGGGACCGAGGCGCTCAAAAAAGCCGCGGGACTGGCGGCGGACGACATGATGACCAAGATCCTGGCCGTGTATTCAAAAGAAACCGGCGGCACGAGGTCCGTTTCCATCACCATCACCGGTCTCACCAAGACGCAGTTCGTGAAGTTCAAAGACGTGCTCAGGAACCAGGTGCGAGGCATCAAGGACCTGCACGAGCGAAGTTTCAGCGGCACGACGGCGAAGATTTCCGTTGACTCCAAGACCGGCGCCCAGTCTCTTTCCGATGAATTGACGCTCAGGGATTTCGGCACGTTCAGCGTCGAGGTGGTCGGTTCGACCGCGAACTCGCTGGAACTCAAGGTAGCGCCGAAGTAAGCAGGTTTTTCAAAAAAAAATAAAAAACTCCCTACCGTAACAACGGCAGGGAGTTTTTTATTGGGAAAAAACAATCAAACCGGTTCAGCACGCATTTTGAAAAGGCGTGAGAACATGTCGAGCCTGCTTTTCTACTTCATCACCCGTATCACATCCACTCCCTCGAACGTCGTCGTTCCCGCCTTCCCGGTCACGTGGACCGGGACGCTCTCGCCAAGCGGCAGGAGTTTGATCACGTCGCTCCGCTTGAACTTGACCATGAGGTCGGAGATGCCGTCCTTGTCATGGTCCCCGATCGCGTAGGGCCACGTCTCCGCGAGGACGGTCCCTTCGAGCTTGATCGATGAGATATCGATGTCCGTGACGTTGTAGCCCGCGGGAAGCTCTATGTAGACCACGACCCAGGTCCCGTTGCTCGATTTATTGAGCGTGTCAGGGTCGATCTTTTCTGGGGCCAGGGGCAGGAGGGGGAACTGTACTTTTTGCTGAGAAAATAATATAGAGGTCAATACAATAAAAGACCCGCCTGACCGATACGTCAGATTGCCGAGCACTCCCTGCGCACAGAACTTCCTTATGATTTCCGTCATACCCGCACGCTTCATCCTTTTGCTATACTCTACACTATTGGCTCTAAATCCATTGAAGATCAGAGGAGGCAAGGATGGGTATGAAGTCTGTGTTTG
>JBGPHF010000282.1:0-3324 GCA_041484215.1 Nitrospirota bacterium | reverse complement strand
TCCGTGGTGAGGTTGAACCGCGACATCAGGTACGTGCTGAAGGCGCAGATCACGATGCCCACGGCCAGGATCCTCTTGGGATTTACTTTGTTTATGAGCTTGCCGGCCACCGGCATGGCGATCATGGTGGCGATGCCGCCGGGGCCCAGGACGAGCCCGGCATAGAACGACGTGTAGCCCATCATCATCTGGAGGAAGACCGGCAGCAGCACGATGCTGCCGAAGAGGTTCAGAAACACGAAGAACATGACCGTGGCGCCGCTCGTGAAGGTGCGGTCCTTGAATAGTTTCAGGTTCACAATGGGATGTTCGGCATAATACTCGTTGACCGCAAGCAGCACGAGTGAAACCACCGCGACGATGCCCAGGATCATGACCAGGTTGGAAGAGAACCAGTCTTCGCTCTCTCCCTTGTCGAGCACGAACTGGAGCGCGCCCAAGCCCACGGTAAGGAATATCAACCCCCAGTAGTCGATCTTGATCTTCTGACGCTGCATGTACGGCGGGTCCTCGATCACGATGACGTTCATGATGATCGAGAGGATGCCGATGGGAATATTGATGTAGAAGATCCAGCGCCAGGACCACGTGTCCGTTATCCAGCCTCCCAAAAGCGGCCCCACGATCGGGCCCAGCATGGCGCCCATGCCGAAGATGGCCATGGCCTGTCCGTGCTTCTCCCGGGGAAAGCTTTCGAGCAGGATGGACTGGCTGATCGGGACGAGCCCGCCCCCGCCGATGCCCTGAAGTATCCTGAAGAACACGAGGCTGTGCAGGCTCCACGCCGAACCGCACATGAAGGAGCTGAAGGTAAAAAGGGCGATGGAGGCGATCTGGTAGTTCTTCCTGCCGATGAGCCGGGCAAGCCAGCCCGCCATGGGGATGACGATGGCGTTCGACACGAGGTAGGCGGTGATAGTCCACGTGGCCTCGTCGTAGCCCGCGGAGAGCGAGCCCCTGATGTGGTCGAGCGACACGTTCACGACCGAGGTGTCGATGATCTCGATCAAGGTCGGGAGCATGACCGTGAAGGCGATAAGGGCGCGGCTCGCGGTTTTGTGCTGCAGGGTCATTTTGCCAGTACCGTGGGCTCCACGGACATGCCGATCCTGAGAATATGGTCTTTGTCCGCGCCCTGTTCGAACACGATCTTGATCGGTATGCGCTGCACGACCTTCACGTAGTTGCCCGTGGCGTTTTCCGCGGGAAAGAGCGAGAAAGACACTCCCGTCCCGGCCATGATGCTATTCACCTTGCCATTGAAGCTTTTCCTGGGATATGCGTCCACTTTTATTTTAACTACCTGTCCGGGTCTGATGTTTTCCAGTTCGGTTTCTTTATAATTGGCCACGACAAAGAGGTTTTCGAGGGACACGATCGCCATCAGCGGCTGTCCCGCCTGGATCTGGTTCCCGGGCTCGACGTTCTTCTTCGTAACGTAGCCGTCGGCGGGAGCATAAAGCCTGGTGTACCCGACATTGAGCTCCGCGAGGGACGCCGAGGCCTCTTTTTGTCTGATCGTGGACGCCTGCGTCAGTTTTTGCGATTCCGCTGTCCGGAGCTGTTCTTCCGCCGCTTTGACCTGGGCCACGGACACTTCGTAGCCGGTCATGGCACGGTCGTAGCGGTCGCGGGGGATGGCCTCTTTCTGGAAAAGGTTCTCGGACCGCGCCTTTTCGAGCTCTGCCAGCTTGAGGTTCGCCCGCTGGAGCTCGAGGTTCGCTTTCGCGGCCGCGATCTTCGTTTCCGCTTCGGAGAGTTTCGCCCTTTCCGTGCCGACAGTGGCCGATGCTTCGTGGAGCCTCACCTGGTAATCCGCGGGATCGATTTCAACAAGCAGGTCGCCTTTTCTCACCGCCTGATTGGAAGAGACGAGGACCGCTTTCACCGTCCCGTTCACCTTCGAGGCAACAGTATAAATGTCCCCGTCGATAAAGGCGTCGTCGGTGGAAACGTGCGTTTTGCGATATCCGGAGTAAAACCAGCCGGCGACCAGGCCGATTGCCACGACGGCCCCGACGATCGTGAACGCTTTCTGTTTATTTCGGTTGTTTTTTGTCTGCTCTTCAACCATGCTATCTCCTTGTGAAAAAACAAATTCGAAGCACGAATTTCTAAATCCCAAACAATTTCAAAATTCGAACATTCGAAATTTGAAAATTATTTCGGATTTTGTGCTTAGGATTTAGATATTGTCTTTATTTCCCGTACTCGCTCATGAGGTCCCTGCCCATGGCATAGAGGAGGCCGGCCTCAGCCCGCCCGGACCCGTAGAGCGCCCGCAACGAATTTGTCTCAGCCGAGGAGAGGAGCGTGACCGCGTCGAGCACTTCGATTGCCGTGCCCACGCCCTCCTGGTACCGGAGCCGCTGGAGCCGGAGGTTCTCTTCGGCCGAGGCCACGGATGTTTTCATGACCTCGATCTTCTGCCTTGAACTCTGGAGGTCGAGGTAGGCGGATTTCACGTCGAGCCTGATCGCGTCGAGGAGTTTGTCCCTCGTGATCCGAAGCGACAGAAGCTCTCCCTTGCCCATACTCACCTTTGAACCGGTTGCGCCGCCCGAGGAGAGATTGACGTTCACGCCCGCGATCAGGGACCAATTGTTTTCGTGGACCTGGTACTGGTTTTCCTGGTACTGATAGCCGCCGGAAAGAAAGAAGACGGGGAGGTATTCGGCCTGCGCGGCCTTGATGCTTTCCTCCTTGGCCTGGATCGTCGCGTCGATCACTTTGAGCTCAGGGCTCTCCGCCTCGGCAGTGGCCCAGGCTTGTTCGAGCGTGATGCCGGCGGAGGGGGCCTGCTTGACCTCTTCGAGCTGAACCGGTTCACTCAGGGGCCGAAGGAGCAGGCTGTTGAGCCGGGACGCCCTGAGAGACCGGAGGTTGTCGGCGGTCAGGTACCGCTGGCGCGAGTCCGCAAGTGTGACATCGGCTTCGAGGACTTCGTTTCTGGTGACCACGCCCCCGCGATATCGCGTCCCCGCGTCTTTCTGGTGCGCTTCGTAGCGCTGTACTTCCTCGCCGGCGATCCGGAGCAGTTTTTCCGCCTCGAGGAGATCGTAGTAGGAGATGATGAATTCGAGGGCGGACCGGTTTTTTGCGCGAAGGGTCCCGATCTCCCTGGCCTTGAGCCCGTATTTTGCGGCATCGGTGGACGAAGACGTTTTGCCGAAATCATACAGAATTTGCGTGGCCTTGAAGCCGTAGGTTAAAAACCTGTCCTGGGACGTGAAAACGGAATTCGTCCCGAACTTCGCCTCGGGCTGGTACCGGAGCCAGGTCTCGTTTCCGTACAGGTCCACCGAGGGCAGCCAGGAAGAGCGG
>JBGPHF010000281.1:0-3327 GCA_041484215.1 Nitrospirota bacterium | reverse complement strand
TCCTGCGCAATAAGAACGTTGCGCTCGCCGATGTTCATATAGGCGCTGGTCATCTTGAGCACGTCGCCGCCGCCGAAAACCTTCGCCTTCAGGGTCCTCTTGCTCGCGCCCAGGTCCTGCACGCGCTCGATCAATTTCATGATGGCGATGTTGCCGTAACGGGGCGAGGCAAGCCCCTCGCCGTTCCAGAACGGAAGCATGTAGTGGTTGATGCCGCCGATCATCCGCGTGGAGTCCCACAGGCAGACGGACACGCAGGAGCCGAGCACCGTGGTGACGACGGATTCCTCGGCGTTGACGTAGAGGTTGCCGGGCAGAAGGTAATGGCTGTTGTTCGTACCGTTCATTGTTCAGAGGACCTTGGTTCGGGCGCGGAGCGAGCGCCGCCTATCCTAAAACTTTTTTTCGCTTTCAAAGAGGAACGTATTGCCGTCCGATGAATATTCATCGCTTGCGCCGGAGGCCTCGGGAAGGTCTATCCGGAAGACACAGCCTCCGCCGGGGGCGCTGCACAAAGCCACCGTCCCGTTCAGCATCTCGACCAGCGCCCGCGTGATGCTCAAGCCCAAGCCCTGGCCCCGGTGTTTTTTCGTGGTGCCGCGATCGAGCTGGCGGAACCGCTCGAAAAGCCGGCCCCGTTCTTCCTGCGGAATGCCGATCCCCTCGTCCGCGATGCTCGCGTGCAGCGTCCCGGCCTCTTTCCAGACCTCGATACGCACCGTTTTCCCGGGCATGTTGTATTCGACGGCATTCGCCAGCAGGTTCGCGAGCACGCGGTACAGCTTGTCCGCGTCGGTGGAAAACAGGAGGGCGTCGTCATCCGGCTGGTCGCTCCTTGTTACGATGGTCACGGTGACGTTCTTTTCCCGTATTTTGTGGCCGAAGGCCGCGACCAGGGCCTCGATGAGCCTCGCCGTCTCGACGCGCGATATATGCAGCCCCATGTCCCCGGCCTCGAGCTCGGCAGCGGTGAAAATATTGCGAAGCTGGAAGTCGAGCTCAAAAGCCTCGTTGTAGATCATCTCGGCCATGAGCTGCTTCGCCTGTTCGTCCTTGTTCGGCGCGAAGATCTCCCGCGACATGACCAGGATCGAGGTGAGCGGATTGTTGATTTCGTTCCTGATGTTGGAAAGAAAATCGCCCTTCAAGCGCTCGGAGTCGGCCAGCTTGACGTTCAGCTTCTCGATCTTGTCGTTCATCACGGTCAGATCGTTAATCGCTTTTTTATTGTCGAGAAACCGCGTTTTCAGCTCTTCGAGCAGCATCTCGTCGTTCATCTGGTCCATGGTTTCCTCCTGATTCCTCACTTTTTTGCGTCAAGACACGGCAAGACGGGACAGTAGCACTCCCCAGTATAACAAATTCAAGCTCTTTCGTGAATAGAATAGTGATGGGTGCGAGTTACCGGTACGGATAGAAGAAGTAGAAAAGCAGCGAGAGCGCGGCGAAGATCCACATCCCGGCGGGGACCTCCCGGCCTCTGCCGGCCAGGGTTTTGAGCACGGGATGCGAGAGCAGTCCGGCGGTCATGCCCACGCCGATGTTGTAGGTGAAGATCGTGAGCACGATGGTGAGGAACGAGGGAATCAGTTCGGTATAATCGTTGAAGTCTATCTTGGTGATCGGGCTGATCATGAAAATGCCGATCACGACAAGCGCCGCGCCGTACGCATGGGGCGGCACCGCGGTCAGGACCGGGGCGAAGAACAAGGCGAGCAGAAAGAGCGCTGCCACAACAACGGCGGTGAAGCCCGTGCGGCCTCCTTCTTCGATGCCTGCCGCCGACTCGATGTAGGCGCCGGTCGTGGTCGTGCCCAAGGCCGGGGCAACGAGATTCGCCAGGGCGTCGGCGAGCATCGGCCGCTCGATCCCGGGCAGGTTCCCTTTTTCGTCCAGGAACCCGCCGCGCGCGGAAAGGCCGATGAGCGTTCCAACCGTGTCCACGAAAGCCATGATGAAAATGATCAAGGCGATCGGCAGGTACTTCGGGCTGAGCGCCGAGACGATATCAACGTGAAAAAGAATTGGTCCCAGCCCCGGTGGGAGACTGACCACCGATTGCGGCGCGGGCGTGACGCCGAGGAGGATGGACAAAAGCGTCGTCAGGAGTACGCCGATGACAACGGCGCCGCGCACTTTTTTGATCATGAGCCAGGCAATGACGAAAAAACCGGCCACGGCAAGCAGCACCGTGGGCTGCGAAAGCCTGCCGAGCGCAACCGGCGCGCCGGGTACGCCGGAGACGACCACGCCCGTCTCATTCAACCCGATAAAGGCGAGAAATAATCCGATTCCCACGGCGAAGCTGTACTTGAGCGATTGCGGAAGCGTTTCCGCGAGCCAGCTCCGGACGCGCAGCACGGTCAAGAGCGTAAACAACGCCCCCGCGACAAAGATCGCGCCGAGCGCCGTTTGCCAGGGCACGCCGAGCGCCCTGACCACGGTGAAGGCGATGAAGGCGTTCTCGCCCATGTAGGGCGCGAGGGCGAAGGGTCGCTTGGCATAGAGCCCCATCAAAAGCGTGCCGAAGGCCGCGGCAAGGATCGTTGCGGTCATGGACGGTCCCTTCGGGATGCCCGCGGCTTCGAGGATCGCCGGGTTCACCACGATAATATAGGCCATGGTGAGGAACGTGGTGATGCCCGCGAGGGTCTCTTTTTTATAGCTGGTGTTGTACTTCGCGAATTCGAAATAGGTCTTCATCTATTCTCCATGCCGCTGTGGCGAAAGCATCACGTCGCCTTTAAGAGCTCCGGGTTCGTATGCGGAATGAACACCGCGCCCATGAATTCCTTCATGAACTCCGGGTCGTCGTGCATGTGCTTATAGGTTATCTTCGCGACCACCTGGTCGATAACGGCGATCAGGTCGCTGTCCGCAACGAGCATGCGCGCGCCTTCGAGCGACGAATTGCCCAGGGGGGTGATGATTTCCGCGGGCCAGGCAGGCAGCATGCCGATGCCCGCGGCCTTCTCCGCGTTTATGCCCGTGCCGAGGGCGCCCGACACGAAGACGCGCGTGATGTCCTTGAAGGCGATCCCGACGGAGCGAATGAGAACGAGCAGCAGGGTGAACATGGCGGCCTTGGATTTTATGAAATTCTGAATCTCGCTCTGCCGGATATAAAGTTTGTCGCCGCAACCGCAGGCGATGGTATATGTGGGCTCTCCCTCGATTGTCGTCACATTTTTGGCGCTCGAATCCAGGCAGCCGGTCTTGTCCACGATGCCGGCCTGGTAGAGTTCAAAGAGCAGGCTCACCATGCCCGAGCCGCAGATGCCTTCGGGCGCGTGCTCGTCAAAGGTCTTGCAGGCAACCTCCGCGTTG
>JBGPHF010000280.1:0-3331 GCA_041484215.1 Nitrospirota bacterium | reverse complement strand
TGCCGTGGTCGACGTGGGCGATGATGGCGATATTACGCAGGTCTGTTCTTTTGAGCATGATAACTTCCTTTTTGGGTATGGGGTGTTTGAGTAAAAGGCAGGGCGTTCAAATCTTCAGGAAAACGCTGTGCACCATACTCTCTGCGGTATTTTTGCAGAGCTGGACTTTATACCACGCCGGCAAGGGATTTGTCAATGGAATAATGGGAATTCGCTGCTGCCGAACTACGAGGAATGACGAAAGAATCGGCTTGAAATGATCGTTCTTTTGTGAAATAATCGTATCAAGTATATTGCAATGGAGAATCGAAAGGCTTTTCACGCCGGCTTTCACAAAAAAGATCAGAGACTTTTTTTTCGGAGGAAATATGAAATTGCTGAAAACCCGGTTAGCCGCATCTGCAGTATTGTATCTGTTGATCCAGGGCATGCCTTTCGCTGCATTAGCAGGCAATGAAGCGGAGGTGTATGTCGGGGCAGAGTCTTTTACCTGGAGAGAGTTTGACGCAACGGGACAGCTTCTGAAGGAGTCCGGGCCCCGCTATGAAGTGGGATTCACTAATGAGCACGAGTTCTCAAGTCATCTGACGTTAAAACCGCGCATGGAAATTTTCGGTGGAAACGTCGATTACAATGGGCAGGCGTGCGATATATACGGAAACTGCCAGCCTGCCAACACCACGACCCATTATTCCGGCATAAAGCTCGAGATGGACATGGGAAAACGATTGCGGTCCTCAAAAGCATTCATTCTAGAGCCCTTTGGCGGACTCGGCCTTCGTTCCTGGTCTCGCAGTATAGACGACAGCATTCTGGCCGATGGCTCGTTCGCCACGGGTTATACGGAAAATTGGGAAACTTTTTACGGACGCCTGGGAGTGAGGGCAGAGCAATATTTTTCCAAGAAAAATAAGATTTCCGTGGAAGCCGGGGTAAAACTGCCGATCAGCACTTCCAATTATATAGACGACCGCAATGTTTCCTATTCCTCAATTACACTGCATCCTAAAAATAAGCCGTCCGTTTTTGCTGAAGTAGGAGTAAAAGTAAGTTGGTTCCGTATCAGCGCTTTTTACGACACGATGAGGTTCAAACAGTCCGATGTTGTGTATAAGTATGATCCTTTTGTCGGGGGCTACATCGGTTACTTTCAACCGAAATCTGAATCGGATATGCTTGGAATCAGGATCGGGGTGGCTTTTTACTAATACAAGGGCAGAGCACTTTATTCCCGTGGGGTCTCGGCAACACTGTTGAGCTTGAGGAACAGGTTCCGGACGGGGATCGAAGCGAGATCGGATCAGTCAGGTTCTCTGAGTTTGCCGAAGGCTTTCAGCACGACTTCGGACAGAGCGGGATGGATGTGCAGGCCCTTGGCCACCGTCCAGAGATTTCCGTCCGCTGCCATGGCGTTTACGACCTCCTGGATCAGGACCGAGGCCTGGGGACCGATGATGTGGTAGCCTAGGATCTTGCCGCTTTTCCGGTGCACTACGGTCTTGGCAAACCCTTCGATCTCCAGCATGGCCTCGCCTCGGGCCACGTCGGAATACAGCGCCTTGCCCACCAGGACTTCCTGTTTTCCCATCAGTTTGATTGCTTCCTCTTCGGTCAAGCCTACGGATGCGATTTCGGGATAAGAGAAAACTGCATGCGGCACGGTGAGGTAATTCATTCGCGACTTCTTTCCGTGCACGGCGTTGTGCCACACGAGCTCCGCCTCGTGATTTGCCGCGTGGCGGAACATCTTTTTCCCGATGGCGTCGCCGAAAGCCCAGATATCCTTCTTCGCGGTCTCGAAAAACTCGTCTACTGCAATGTATCCCTTTTCGGTCGTCTTCACGCCCGTGTTCTCGACTTTCAAAATATCCGCGTTGGACTTTCTCCCGGCCGCGATAAGAAGATGCTGCGCCGTGAACTCCCGTTGTTTGCCGTTACGCTCCCGGGCAAGGACGACGACGTTCCCGTCGCTCCTGCGCACCTCCACGGCTTCGGTATTTGTATGGACCTCCATGCGCCGGGAAAGAGCCTTGCTCAGCAGTTCCGATATCTCCGGCTCTTCGTCAGGGACGAGCCTCGCGTTTCTCTGGACGATTGTCACTTTCGTGCCCACGGCTTCGAAGAAATGGGCGAACTCAGCGGCAATGTAGCCTCCGCCGATGATGATCATGCTCTCCGGTTTTTCCCGGAGTTGGAGGGCGCTCTCGTTCGTGAGGAAGGGGACGGACTCGATGCCCTTGACCGCCGGAATGAGCGGCCGGGCGCCGGAGACGAGAAAGATCGTCCTGCCCTTGATTGTCTTTCCGTTCGCTTCAAGGGCATACTCTCCGGTGAAATGAGCCTCGCCGGAGTAATAGTCTATCTCCGTTGCCTTGCTTAAACTCTCCTGAATGCGGTCATGGCTCTTCTTGACGTGTTCCCGCATCCGCTCCATGATCGCAGCGAAGTCGATTGCCTTGATCTCAGCCGTGATGCCGAACTTGCTCGCTTCCCTGATTTCAACGATTCTATCCGCCGGATAGACAATGAGTTTGGTCGGTATTCAACCGGAGTTCAGGCAGGTGCCGCCCGCGGGACCTTTGTCCACAAGCGCTACGGTTTTGTCGTGCGAGAGCGCGTCCTCGATCAGGCTCGCTCCCGCGCCGGAGCCGATGATGACCACGTCGTATTCTTTCATGGAACCGCCTTTCACTGATACCTCCGAATTATTTTAATTGTAGCATGATTGCCTGGAGTGTCAACGGAAGAGGTCGCGCCGCCTTTGCCATTGACAGAGGGCGATGAAAAAGCTATAAACATCGGGATGCACGATCATTTTATCAAATACACGAACAAGCTGCTCCGCGACCGGACCGCGGACCCGGAGAGCATCCGTTTCTACCGCCTTGACGACGTGGTGACGGCGAGCAGGCAGGATGCGTGGCTGCCGTTCTTTACGGAGGTCTTCCAAGGGCTCGATGTAACGGCGCTGTTATTCGCGAAGCTCGCGCTTCCCTTCGCCGATCTGCTGGTCGAGCGGGCGGGCCCGGAAGTGGACCGCCTCGTTCCGAACGACAGCGAGACGCGGGTCTTCCTGCACGACATCCCGTTTATGAGAAAAGGCGCGTGGGACGAAATGACGACGGCGGAACGCGCCCGCACGATTGTCCGCTATTTAAGGGAACGGAAGGCCGTAATCATCCAGGGCGTGGGCGTCGTTGCGACCGGCGGCGTGACCGTGGAACAGGCTTTCATCGGTTTTTCCACGATTTTTCATACGACCTTCGTCAAATACCTGCTTGATCTCCTGGACGAGGGGTTCAGACTGCCGGATGAGAAAAAGAAATTCGAG
>JBGPHF010000279.1:0-3332 GCA_041484215.1 Nitrospirota bacterium | reverse complement strand
TTTCGGCGTGGCCGTATACGTCATCGGCCTCGTTAGATCCAGCACAACGCGCACGGTCTTTGCCGTGAACTGCCCCACACGCACCTTGTCAAGGCCGCCTTTCCTTACCGGGATGACTTTCGGCCTAACCTTGCTCATGGTGCCGGGAATATCAATGACAAGCCTTTTGCCGTCGGCCATGAACGTATTGGGCACCATAGAACCGTTGGCGGATATGACGACCGTGGCCCCTTCCTTGTCCGCGGTAGCCTGCACGGCAGAGACAACCGATGCCGGGCCGAGGTCTGATACGGATTGCGCCGGCGTTTCGGCCGCCGGTTGCGCCGTCTCCGCAGTCGTTGTCGGCGCGGATACGGGCGCCGGAGTCGTCTTCGCTTCTCCGACCGGCTTGGCGAACGCGATGATGAGCCTGCCTCGCTCGTTTTCGAATTTTGCGTCGGAAGGCTGGGTAAGGCCGATCTCCAGCCGGGCGAGATTGTCCACCTGGCTCGGAACGATATCGAGCACGACTCCCTTGCCGACGGTGACCTTCTCCTGCTTCCGCACGTCCGTGTCCGGCATATCGATGATGAGCCTGAGCGGCTCGGTCAGCTGGTAAGAGGCGTATTGCGGGATGGGCTGTTCGCTTTGTACGACGAGTTCGATTTTGCCGTCCGTTTCGCGGGCCTCTATCTTGGTTACGGGGTTCAGCGCGCCGCCCGACGGCGACTTCGGAGCGCACCCCGGTGACGCCGTTATGCCGGCGACGAGCACGATCGACCAAAATAGGACTCGCGGTTGGGAATAATTCATAGTTTCCCCTCCTGTTTTTTCCGAAGTTCGACGACGATTTCCTTGCGTTCGGTTTCACCCGCCAGGTTTTTGTGTTTTTCTTCTATGACGATCGAACTCGACGTTATCCGTTTCACCACGCCCGCATTCGGGCCGATAATGGTGCCGACGCGTATAAAGTACCCTTTGCCGTCCGGCCCTTCGATCATGGCGTTGTAGCCGAACCCGCCCCACACGATGCCGGAGAGTTTAAACTCGCTGAGGTTATAGCGCTCCAGGGGCGGCCTGTCGCCCTGGGCGGCCTTCTTCTCCTGCTTAGATATGATGGGCGCGAAGGGGTCCCGCCTGCCCGCTGCGCGGTACGTATAGACTTCCTCGGGCCTTGTCGCCTGGGCCGTCACGGTGCCGGTCGTTCCCGTGATAAGGGACCGCGGCTGCGCCGCGGACGGAACAACAGCCGAAGGCGCCGTGGACGGAGCCGGGGCGCTGGGTTTGCTGTCGGAGCAGCCGGTCGGCGCGAACGACAGCGCCAGAAGGAGCAGCGTCGCTTGAGCGCTTAGAACGCTATTTCGATACTTTCGGAGGTGCCGCAGCATCAGGTTTTTTCTCCACCGCCGCAAAAGTCATGGCCGTACAGTTTATCTTGATCTCGATCGCGCCAGCCTTGTTCATGGCTGCGCCGCTCATCTTGAGAGTCTGCATGTTCACGATCCTCGTCAGCTTGCTCACCCGGTCGAGAAACAGCGCCAAATCGTGGTAGCCTCCCGCAAGTTCGACGGTAATAGGTATCTCCTCGTACAAACCGCTCGAGTGGGTCTTGCGCGATCCGGGCCTCCACAGCTTGAGGGTGAGGCCCGATTGGCTCACGAGGCTTTGAATCTGGCGAAGCAGGCCGGAAACTTCCGACCCCGGAGGCAACTGCTCCGTTAAAACGCGCAGCCGGTCCTGAAGCGACTTTACCTCCGCCTTGAGTTCGTCGAGTTTTTTGATTTTTTCATCGTTCCCCCGAATGGTGGTTTGTCTCTCGGCGATGTCCTTCTTGAGATTATTGATCTGGTCGGTCATGGGAATGTGAAAAAAGTAGATGAACAACCCCGCGAGCACGGCAAGCAAAACGCCGAAGGCAATGAGCCTCGTTTTGGTCGGTATTTTTTGGATCTTGGCGGCGATTCCGGCAAATTGTGCGGCGAAGTTTGCCATTACACTCCCTTAAAGATAAACTGCAGCTTGTACTTGTAAATTTCGACGCCTGACTCCTGGGCCTGGACCGTTTCCTGCAGGAACACGTCGGACAGATACGGCGATGCTTTCAGATTGTCGATCAACCGCACGACGTCGTTGTTGGTGAAGGACATCCCCTCCAAGAGGATCTTGCCGTTTTCTTCGCTCAGCGAGGTGAGGTTCACTCCCTGCGGCAGCGCCTTGCCGACTTCGTCGAGAAGGTGCACGAGGGCGGTTTGGTTCTTTTTGAGCTGCTCGATGATTGCGATTTTATCGCCGACCTTTTTTCGCTCATCCTCGACCGTCTTCACGTCATTGAGCATTTTCGTCTGGTCTTGAATCTTCACGTCGGCAGCGGCCTTTTCCTTCGTCAACGTGTTTATCTTGTCATCAAGGCTTTTCCAGTACGACCACATCCCGAACAGGCTTATGCCGAGAATGAGCGTCCCGAGTATCAGCTGCTGCTGAAGTTCAGTTACTTTCTTGGCCGGCTTTTTCTTGGTCGGGAGGAGATTGATCTTGATCATCGGTCGCCCGGCCTCCTGATCGCGAGCCCCACCGCGACCGCGGACTGGGGCCCCACATCCTGCAAAAACGCGGGATCGAAGCGCTTCGGATCGATCTTGATGCTTTTGAACGGGTTGGTGATTTCCACGGGTATTTCGATGCGCTCCGACAGCAGCGCGGTAAAGTTCGAGATCCGCGCGCAGCCTCCCGAAACCAGCACCCGCTCGACTTTTTCGCTGCCGGTCGTGGAGCGGAAAAAGTCGAAGGAACGCTGCGTTTCACCCACGATGTCCTCCGTAACGGAGGCCATCACGCTCGCGAGCTGGTCTCTGTCGGGGCCCTCGACACTGCCTCCCTGCTTTATCTTTTCCGCGTCCTCGAAGCTCAGACCGAACTCCCGCTGGAGCGCCTCGGTATAGCGATTGCCGCCCACCGTCATGTCGCGCGTAAAAATGGACATCCCGTCTTTCAGGATGTTGATATTCATCACCGACGCGCCGACGTTCAAAAGCGCCGTAATGCCCGACTGCATTTCGTAGTTGAGCTCGCACATGTTCGCAAGCGCGAAGGCGTCCACGTCCATCACCACCGGCTCAAGCCCCGCCTCTTTGACGAGGTTGATGTAGTCGTTGATCTTGTCTTTCTTGACGGCCACCAGGAGCACGTCGGCCTGCCCCTCCTGCGCTCCGGGCCCGAGTTTTTGAAAATCGACGTTCACGTCGTCGATCGAAAAGGGGATGTACTGTTCCGCCTCCCATTTGATGGATTCGGCCAGCTCTTCCTCGGACATGTCCGCCACGGATATGCGCTTGATGATGACCGAGCTGCCGGAC
>JBGPHF010000278.1:0-3347 GCA_041484215.1 Nitrospirota bacterium | reverse complement strand
TTTTAAGACCACGGGCGCCCAGGGAGCAAGATTCAATCATCCTGAACTCCATAAAAGATTCAAAGAAAGAAGTCTTTATCAAGATTCCAGATAAGAGATCAATTACAATTGGCAGTCACTCTTACCTCGACCAAAATACAGCTACACTGTTTACCACGCTTAAAAAGATTCTTTCCGATCTCTCCGCCAAGAACAACTGCTCGGGCGTTCGGGCTGATCAATTCCCTACCCGCGCTTACAAAAAAAGAACAATATTTGATTTCGACTTTGGAAAGAACATTGTCGAACTTGATTCTTTCTCAAATGGACCAACAAATGGAGAGCGATTGTATACGCTTGATATCGTAAGTCCGAAGGAATCGTTTTTCTACTCAAAATGAATACCGAAAAGAAATGGACATAGGGGACGTTAATACGTGACGAACTTTTATCCTGGGCGTCAATTTACTTTTTCATTTTGACTTCGTCGCTGTCTTTTGTTAATATCAACACATGAGGTAGATGAAATGAAAGCAGTTAAAGCGATTTATGATGGACACGACGTAAAGCTGATGGAGCCCGTACCGTTAAAGGGGAAAACAGATGTTCTCGTCGTTTTCCCCGATACCACTGAAAAAATATCTCCAGGGGATGCGAGGAGGCTTCTTCGCGGCTCTGGCAAGGGTGAAGGGCTGGTCAAAAAGCTGTTACAATCACGTGCAGAGGACATGACCCTTGGCGGAAAATAAAAAGGATGTTTTTGTTCTCGATACTTCAGCCCTGCTTGCCTACATCGAAGACGAGGACGGCGCCGAATATGCGGAAGATTTGTTGATAAAGGCTGAGCATAATGAAATAACGATTTACATCGCGTTCGTCAGCCTTACAGAAGTGATGTATATTACCTTGCAGGAAAAAGATGAAGATACGGCCCAAGCAAGGGTTGACCTGATAAAATCCCTTTCTTGCACAATTGAAGAATCAAGTGAAAACCTGAATTTTGCGGCAGCGCGTTTAAAGGCAAAGAACCGTATATCATTGGCCGACGCGTACATAGCTGCTTTATGCCAAGAGCGAAACGGAATTCTCGTCCACAAAGACCCTGAATTTGAAAAGCTGACACCCGCCATCAACCAGCATAAGCTTCCATATAAATAGAGTCATAGCATAACTCGAAATATATTCCAACATGCGGGTCGTGTCCGACCGCTGAGAAGCGCGGCGGTACGCCCGCGCGTTCAGACGACCACCGAAGGAGAACCAGTGACGATCAAGACGCTTAAAATTGTGCTCCTGCTGGCTTTTAGCACTATTTTTTCCAGCTGTGCAACTCCCCCAAAGCAGACAACGGAGCCGCTTAAAATAACAGTGAACGAGTCCTCGCCGGAGCGGATGAGATCCGATCTGCGCACGCTCGCGAAGGAACTCTCCAGGCACACCCTCCCCGAAGCCAGGCCTCGGATCGCGGTTATCGGCTTCTCCGATATTCAGAACAACGTTCCGGTTGTCAGCAACCTCATTTCCGAAACCCTTATCAGTGAACTATTTAAAACGGGGAAATACGACATCATCGAACGGAAACTTTTGTCCGGCGTGCTTGAACAGCAGAAACTCAACCTGTCGGGCCTTGTCGACGAAGCCACGGCCCGCAAGGTCGGGAAACTCCTGGGCGTGGACTACATCGTTTCCGGCACGCTGATCGAGCTCGGCGGCGTGCTGAACGTTAATGCGAGGATGGTTTCCATCGAGACGGGTGCCATCGCGGCAACGGCTTCTGTTGACCTGAACAAGGCGGAGCTGCGCGACGTGAGCGCGGGCAGGGAGGCAACGAATTCCCTCGAGGATATGCCGCCGGCGGAAGGAGTGTTTACACAGTGGATGGATGCGGAGGCATTCGGCAAGGAAATGGACCGGCGCTGGAAGGAAGGCTTTCACCCGGCAATCGTCGAAGGGCGCGACAAGAACGGACGGAGCGAGTTTCGGGGCGCTGTCCGGGCTTTCCCGAAAAAGGTCTTCTGGTTCTACTGGTGGTACGGTCAGCTCCGAAGCCAGTATGAAGAGCACCGGAATAAACTTGCGGCCGAAGGGTTCAAGGAAATTTACATGCAGGTCTTCACGGACCGCGAGGGCATGAAACGCTACCAGACGTGCTGGATAAAGTATGGGAACTAAACCGGAAAGAGGATGATGCAGAAAAGCAGGCTCATAATCATTTTCGCTATTGTGCTACTCGCGGTCATCGCGGCGCTTGTCATGGGGCCGGTGGCTCAAGACCCGAAATTTCACACGTTCGCGGACCAGCGCACGATTCTTTCGGTTCCCAATTTCTGGAATGTCGTAACCGACCTTCCTCTTGTTATCGTCGGGGCGATGGGGATGCTGCTTCTGGCGCGGGGCAAGGCGATCGGCGGACTAACCGACTTGCGCGCGACATACTTCTTATTCTTTCTCGGCGTCTTTGGCTCGGGCATCGGTTCCGCGTATTACCACAATAACCCTGTAAACGAGACGCTTTTGTGGGACCGCATGCCGATTACCGTTTCCCTCATGGCTTTTTTCAGCGCCGTGGTGGGAGAACAAATCTCCCTAAAGGCAGGCCGGAAACTCGTCTGGTTTTTAACCGCGCTCGGAATATTTTCAGTGCTCTCGTGGTACGTGTCCGAGCTGCGCGGAGCGGGGGACCTTCGCTTGTACGGGCTGGTCCAGTTTCTGCCGGTCGTCCTCACGCCGATTATCCTGCTTCTGTATAAATCCACGCTGATGCCGGCTATTTACCTGTGGTCCGTGGTCGGGGCCTACGGACTCGCAAAGCTCGCGGAAGCGCTCGATAGTCAAATCTATACGGCGCTGCGCATTCTGAGCGGCCACTCGCTCAAACATATCCTCGCCGCCTTGGGGGCCTATTTTTTTTACCAGGCGCTGCGGAAAAGAAAAAATTCCGTTACACGGCCGGGCCTTCCCTAAACCCTCTTGACTGCGCCCTCTTTTTTTTATAGTATACTTTAGCCGGTTGCTGAAAAAGTCTTTGAGCGTCTTTGCGAGCCCCTTCGCGATCGACCCTTCGGCGGTTTCCCGCGGCCCCCTGAACGTGAAAGGACAGCGCTGCTTTCATGACAAAAGATAAACCGATATTCGGACTCCGCTTCGGGTCGAACGAGAAGCTCCTGCCGTCGCAGGAGGACCTCCGTGCCTTCCTTGCGGCCACATACAAAGAGGGCACGAAAAAGCCGCATGCCGACGACCTGGCGGAGTACGACAAACTTGTCCGCGGCATGCAGGATTTCGAACGGCGCCAGGCGCAGGACCCCGGGCGTCTGGATTTTCGGGAAAAGCTTTTCTACGGCGTGCTCGGCCGAACGTACTTCATC
>JBGPHF010000277.1:0-3350 GCA_041484215.1 Nitrospirota bacterium | reverse complement strand
GACAAGAGCGACCTCTATCCCGGGATAGGCGATCTTGAGCGGAATTGCCGGGAAGCCCGCTCCTGATCCCATGTCCAGGAGCCGTGTTCCATCGTCAGGGGAAAAACCCTTTAAAAAGGAAAGAGAGTCGAGCACGTGCTTGATCACCGTGTCCTGTTCCCCGGTAATGGCCGTGAGGTTGATCTTCCGGTTCCACTTCGCAAGCTCCGCCAGATACAGAAAGAGCGAGTCCGCCTGCCCCACGGTAAGCGAAGCGCCGAGTTCGTCCGCGCCGGTTGCCAGTAGTTCTCTCGGCGTCATTATCCCCTTCCGCGCTTTCTCTTCTCAAGAGCGACCGTAAGAAGCGAGATGGCCGCGGGAGTCACTCCCGATATTCTCGAGGCCTGGCCGAGCGAAACGGGCCGAACCTGCTTGAGCTTCTGCCTGACCTCGGCGCCGAGCCCGGTCACCGCGTCATAGTCCATATCCTGAGGCATGTTCTTATGTTCCAACGCGGCGAAGCGGTCAACCTGCTGGAGCTGGCGCTGGATGTACCCCTCGTATTTCACCTGGATCTCAACCTGCTCCTGAGCCGCGTCGTCGAGCGGCAAAGGCGCGGGACTTATGAGTGCGATGTCTTTGTATCCCAGCTCGGGCCGCTTCAGGAGCTGGTCGAGCGAGGCTTCGCCGGTTATGCGCGTGGCGCCCTGTGCGTCAAGCACGGCGTTGACCTCGGTTGCGGATTTAACCCAGGTTTTTTTGAGGCGCGAAACCTCTTGATCGACGGCGTTCTTCTTAGCATGGTAGAGCCCATGCTGCCCGTCGGATACGAGTCCGATATCATGTCCCTTGTCGCGAAGCCGCAGGTCCGCGTTGTCCTCCCTCAAGATAAGCCGGTACTCGGCGCGCGAGGTGAACATGCGATACGGCTCGTTCGTTCCCCGGGTAACGAGGTCGTCGATCAGGACCCCGATGTAGGCTTCGGAGCGCGAAAGCACGAGCGGCTGACGCTTCTGAACTTTAAGCGCGGCGTTGATGCCTGCCATGAGTCCCTGGGCAGCCGCTTCCTCGTATCCCGAGGTGCCGTTTATCTGGCCCGCGAAATAGAGACCCGCGACTTTCTTGGTCTCGAGTGAATGCATAATCTGCGTAGGCGGAGCGAAATCATACTCGATAGCATAGGCCGGCCGCATGATCTCGACATCTTCGAGTCCCGGGATCGAACGGTAAATTTTTACCTGCACATCGTAAGGAAGACTCGTGGACACGCCGTTTGCGTAGTATTCTTCTGTATCGAGCCCCTCAGGTTCAAGAAAAACCTGATGACGTTCGCGCTCGGAAAACCGCATCACCTTGTCTTCTATTGAAGGGCAGTACCGGGGGCCGGTGCCTTGTATAATTCCCGAGTAAAGTGGGGAGCGATCAAGATTAGAGCGTATAATTTCATGGGTATCGGTATTTGTATAAGTTAGATAGCAGGGCATTTGTGGGAGTGGATGCTCTTTTTCAGAAAAAGAAAAAAACGGGGCCGGCTCATCGCCCAGCTGAGGTTTCATTCCTGAAAAGTCGATAGTCCTTCCATTCAAACGCGCGGGCGTTCCTGTTTTAAGCCTGCCGATTTCAAAGCCGAGTTCGCGTAAACAGTCCGAGAGCCCCACGGAAGGAAACTCGCCTGCCCTGCCCGAAGGGTAATTGACGAGACCGATATGAATGAGGCCTTTGAGAAACGTGCCGGTCGTGATGATCACTGCCGAAGAAAAATACTGGAAGCCGATGTTCGTTTCAACGCCGACGATCCGGTTGTCCTCAACCAGCAGCTTTTCAACGAGGCCCTGCTTCACATCGAGCTTGGGCTGCTTCTCAACGGACTCTTTCATCGCGAGGCGGTACCGCTGCTTATCAGCCTGGGCCCGCGTGCCGCGCACCGCGGGTCCCTTGCTCAGGTTCAGGACGCGGAACTGGATCCCGGTCCGGTCGATTATCTTCGCCATCTCCCCGCCCAGGGCATCGAGCTCTTTTACGAGATGTCCTTTGGCAAGTCCGCCGATGGCCGGGTTGCAGGACATGAGCGCGATGCTGTCGAGATTCATCGTGAGCATGAGCGTGGAGCAGCCCATGCGCGCGGAAGCAAGGGCTGCTTCGCAGCCCGCGTGGCCGGCACCGATTACGATAACGTCGTATTTATCTTGGGTAGACATAATTGTGTAAATGCAAAAGAGAAGCACAAAAGAGAAATCTTTGACACGGATAACGGCTGATACGAATCTATGAAGAATCCCGATTACTCGTGTTTTTTATCCGTGAAATCCGCCCGCATCCTGCGATTACGAGTGCCGCGCCAGAGTGCGAGTCGTATCAAAGAAGCATTGGTTCAGAACGTCAGCTTTGACAAGAGAATATATTCGTATTAAAATAATCATTTTCCGATGCAGAAGTCGCTGAAGATCCGTTCGAGAATGTCTTCCGTATACGTTGCGCCGATAATGAGTCCCAGGCTGTCGAGCGCTCCCCGGAGGTCCAGCGCGATAAATTCCGGCGACAGGTTGTTGCTGATCGATTCGAGCGCCTTTTTGAGGCTGTCCGCTGCCTGTTCGAGCGCTGTCTTGTGCCGCTGGTTCACGGCCCAGGCGTGCTCCCGGGCGCCCACGGTCCCGTTCTTTATAACGTCCGCTACCACTTCCCGGAGTTCATCGAGTCCCTCGTTGGTACGGCAGGAAACCGAGACTTGTCTGATTGGGAGTTCAAGCTTTTCCAGTTTCCTCGGGAGGTCGGATTTGTTTATGATCCCGATGGCATTTTTGCCCTCGATTTCCGCGAGTACGCGCAGGTCTTCCGGGGTCATGGGCAGAGAACCGTCAAGGACCAGCAAAACGATATCCGCCGAGGCAACCACAGCGAGCGAGCGTCGGACCCCCTCCTGCTCTACCACGTCCTGAGAATGTCTGATGCCGGCGGTGTCCAGTATCTTAAGCGGAACGCCGGCGACGTTCAGATATTCTTCGAGCACGTCCCGCGTAGTGCCGGGCACCTCGGTCACGATGGCGCGGTCTTGCTTGAGCAGCGCGTTTAAGAGAGAAGACTTGCCCACGTTCGGCCTGCCGATGATCGCTGTTTTGAAACCGTCGCGCAGGATCCGCCCATAGTTAAACCCGGAGAGCAGCTCTTCCATCGAATCGAGGAGGCGGGTCACTTCATGGACAAGGGATTTGTTGCTTTCGGTTTCGATGTCTTCCTCGGGGAAGTCGATCCCCGCTTCTACCGACGCAATGACAGATATAAGTTCGGTGCGAAGGGCCGCGATCTCGTACGAAAGGCCGCCCAAAAGCTGTTCGTTCGCTGCCTGGTGGGCGAGGTCGGTCTTGGCCCGGATG
>JBGPHF010000276.1:0-3363 GCA_041484215.1 Nitrospirota bacterium | reverse complement strand
GGGGCTTGTCATAACGGCAAAATCGCTTTCGCGGACGAGGAAGATACCTGTACGATATGCCATTCCGGCGACCTTGGGGCCGCGGACGCCCGGTTTGCCGAACTAAAGGATTTTCCCAAAGCTGCCTACGGCGACCGGATTAACTGGGTCAAGGCACTGAGAAAAAAGCTCATCGCACCGAAACAGAGCCTGTTCATCAAAGACTATGAGGCGATCGGCTTTGACAAAGCGCTCCGGCTCGAACCCGAGTGGAGCATGGTCCGCACGCGGGCGTTGTTTCCGCACCAAAAACATACCGCGTGGCTGGACTGCGCCGACTGCCACCCTGATATTTTCAATATTCAGAAAAAAGGGACGAAGCACTTTCGCATGGAGTACATCGTAGACGGGAAGTTTTGCGGCGTCTGTCACATGACGGTCGCTTTCCCGATCCAGGATTGCAAACGCTGCCATCCCGATCTGTAATGCGACTGTCCGTTCCACCGGGAACGGACAGCATTAGTTAACTCTCCGCTTTTTTAGCCATACCCTCCAAACGCCTGCCGTCCTTCCGCTACCCAGCGTCAGCTTTTCCGCCTGGACAGCGACGCGATCCGGTCTTTCGCTTTTTGGGCCTGCTTGCTGCTCGGATACTTCTCCGTCAATTGTTTATACAGCTCAATAGCCGGGTCGATTTTCGCCAAATCTTCCTCGGTGACCTGGGCGGCCTGGTACAGCATTTCGGGCGCTTCCTTGTTCGTGGGGCTGTCGCTTACGATACGCAGGTATTGGGCTACCTCGGTATCGTACTTTTTCTGCCTGTGCGCCACGGCTGCGGCAGCCTTGAGCGCCTCCACGGCGCTCGCCGATCCCTTGAACATATCCGCCAGCTTGTTGTACACGCGGATCGCTTCATCCGGCCGCTCCAGGCGGTCGCGTAAAATGCGCGCTTCATTGTTGAACGCCCTGATTGCCGCGTCTTTGTTCGGATAAACCGCGGCGATTTTTTCGTTGATTTCCGCGGCCAGGTCGAAATGCTTCAACTGTTCCTCGACCTTCGCCATCTGCTCGTAGGAATAAGCCGCCTCGTCCGAGGCGGGGTACTGCGCAATGACTTCCTGGTAGGCATTCATGCCGTCGTTGAAGTTTTTCAGGTTGTTTACATAACAATCGGCGATAGAGCGCTGGGCGCGCGGGCGGAGCGCGCTCTCCGGATACAGGGCCAGCACCTTGCGATAATAGGACAGCGCGGCCATGTACTTTTCTTTTTTCACGTGGAGATCGCCGAGAAGCAGGTTCAATTCGTCCATTCCCGCGTACGAGGGAAAGCGGGTGAAGAACGAGTTGAATTCAGCCACGAGCGGCTCGTACAGCGTGTCGCCGGTCTGTGCGGCCAGTTTTTTCAGCATCTGCGCCAGCCGCTCGGATTTTTCCTTCGCGCCGGACCCTTTTCCGGCCTCGTAAAGAACAGGCTTCACCTTCTTGTCTAATTTTTTTTCCGCCATCTCCGAAAGAATCCGCTTGGCCTGCAGGGACACCCCGGTATCGGGGTACTCGTACATGAGTTTGATGACGTCAACAGCGGCGGATTTATAATCTCCCCGCCGGACGTGGAGATCGGCTTTCAAGAGCTGGGCCTCATCGGCATGCTCCCACTCGGGGTTTAGCCGGAGAAATTCCGAGAGTTGCAGCAGCGTGGCATCGATCATTTCCTCGCGGCTGTCTTTGCCCGCGTCTTTCAGAAACTCCCAGGTCCTGCGCGCAGTGTCGCGCGTGCCGGAAGTTTCATTTGCGGCTGCCCGCGCCGGCGCGATCTTCTGCGCATTCGTGCTTTTTATCGCCGCAGGCTGCTGCGTTGCGGATGGGGCAGCGGGCGTTGCCGCCTGTTGCTCCTCGGCGGGCTCCCGATCGCCGGAACGGGAAGGCGCGGACTGCATTTGCTCCTCGCCGAATGCCGTTGCTGATGTTAAGAGCAGCAGGAACAGACAGATGAAACAGGTTGTTTTACGCATACGTTCCTCCGATTACTCAACATGGAAGTTTTCACGGCGTCATCGACGCCGTGGGGAATGCTGCATCTCGTTACGCAAACAAATATAGCACAAAGTAAAGAACAGTTACAGCGTTTTTGTCAAAGCGCTTGAAAGAACGTCAAAAGCTCCTCTGCCGTGTTATAAAAATGAGGAGAGACGCGGAGGCCGTTGCCCCGGACATTCACCATAATGCCCTTTCCGAGCAATCTGTCCCGCGCCGCGGCGGGATCGAAGTTACCCCGGAACAAGATGTTCCCTCCCCGTTCACTTTGCGTTTCGGGTGAGAGCACGGAAAAGCCCCTGTCGTTCGCTTCACGAATGATGATATTCCCCAACGCAAGCACGCGCGCCTCGACGTTCCCGATACCGATCTCAAGCAGCAGCTCGATTGCCGCGCCGAGCCCGAATATTCCGAGGAGGTTCATCGAGCCCTCCTCGAACCGCAAGGCGTCGGTCTTCAGGCGAAAGTCGACGCGGCCGAAATCCATTTCGTTCTGAACGCTTTTCCACCCGATAAGCGGCGGATTCAGGCGTTCGGCAAGCTCGCGCCGGCAATAGAACATGCCGATGCCTTCCGGACCGAGGAGCCATTTGTGCGCGTCAGCGGAGAGAAAATCGATCTGGAGCGCCTTGACGTCCAGGGGGAAAGCGCCGAGGCTTTGAATTGCGTCCACGCACAACAGAACTTTTTTCTCCTTGCACAGCTCTCCGAGCTTTTTTAAATCGATCCTGAAACCGTTAACGTATTGCACGGAACTGATCGCGACGAGGCGGGTCCTGGAGTCGATCAATTGTTCGATGTCATTAAGCTCGATCCTGTTGCCGCGAGCGGGAATGGCCTTAACCTCGACGCCTCTCCCGCGAAGATTCAACCAGGGGTAGATATTGGAAGGAAATTCCTTTTCGTACATAATAACATTATCGCCGGGCCTCCAGTCGAGCCCCGCGGCAACCAGGGAAAGGCCGTGCGAGGTGCTTTTTACGAAGGCGAGTTCATCCGCCCCCGCATTGATCAAACGAGCGCAGGTTCTCCTCACGTCAACCACCCGCTGGGCCCAGGACGGATAATGAAAGGCCCCGCCTTCTGATGACTCTTGGAGAAACTTCTCAATCGCGTTTGTGACCCGGAGCGAAACCGGGGAAACGCCGGAATGATCGAGGTAAATGTATTTTTTCGTGACAGGAAACTCCCGTCGGTACGATTCGAATAGTGCGTCGTCCATAATTATCCCGGAGCTGTTAGGATTTTCCCCCGCGTCAATCTGCGAAATCTGCGGATAGTCTGTGCTCTTTCAACCAGCTCACCCTTTCGTTTGATATACGCTTCCTTCTCTTCCCGGGAAAGGGCTTT
>JBGPHF010000275.1:0-3370 GCA_041484215.1 Nitrospirota bacterium | reverse complement strand
GCGGTTCACGCGCCTGCCCAGGAAGAGGATGTCGCCCCGCGACGGCGGGTAAAATCCGGTAATGCAGTTAAAGAGCGTGGTCTTGCCCGCCCCGTTCGGACCTATCAAGCCCGTGATCGTCCCCGCTTCGACCGTGAAGGTAACGTTGGCGTTGGCGGCGAGGCCCCCGAAAAACTTGCTCACGTTCTTGACGTCTAAAATAGCCATCAGGCATTGCCCTTCTTTTTTGCCGAAAAAAGTTTTCTGATAAAGCCCGCGATGCCCTCCGGCATGAAGAGGATCACGATGACCACAAGAATCCCGTAAATGAGCACATGGGCATGGGCCAGGTTTTCCTTGAGGAACGCGCCGGTGGGCGAGGTCGCGCTCATCACGCCCCAGGCGATCAGCTCTTCGGCGATCAGGTTGCTCCTGAGCGCCTCCGACAGGGGGATCAGGACAACGGCGCCGATCACGGGTCCCGTAATGGTCCCGATGCCGCCGATGATGCAGATGAGCACGATCTGCACCGAGAGGTCGAGGCCCATCACGGTCGGCGGATCGATGAAGCCCACGTACACGGCGTAGAGGCTCCCGCCGAGCGAAGTGAACACGGCGGAAATAGCGAGGGCCACGTTCTTATACAGGGTCAGGTTGATCCCCAGGGAGCGGGCCGCGTCCTGGTCCTCGCGGATGGCCTGAAAGTAATAGCCGAGCTTCGAGTGTTCCACGAGCCACGTGGCGGAGATGACCAGCGCGGCGAACGTGAGACCGGCGTAATAGAAGGGGACCTTGCTCAGAAAATCCGTGACGACTCTGCCGTGAATCACGAGCGGCGGGAGCTCGGTGGTCAGGATGCCTTCCGCGCCGTTGGTGACGTCCTTGAGATTCAGCGCAACGACCCGGAAAATTTCCGTCACCGCGATGGACGCGAGCACGAAGTACGGCCCCCGGAGCCTGAAACAAGTCGTCCCGATCACGAGGGCCGTGACCAGGGCCGCGGCCATTCCCGCCCACATCCCGTACCACGGCGCAACATGATGATACTGGAGCAGAATAAGAGTAGTGTAGGCCCCCACGCCGAAGTAAGCTGCATGGCCCACCGAGTACTGGCCCGTGTAGCCTCCGAGAATGTTCCAGCTCGATCCGAGCAGAATGCTCAAAAAGATCAGGACCATGATGTGCAGGGCGTAGGTGCTCGTGACGGAGAGCGGGACCAGAAGAAGCGCAACGAGAACCACGAGGGTAATAAACAGCGAACCATATTTTTCCGCGCCCGGCATTTTTTTAAAAAGTGATCTCATAGGAAACTCGTACTGTCGAACTCGCCGACACGTATTTCACTACATCCTTGACTTGCCCATAAGCCCCGATGGCTTCACGAGCAGCACGAGCAAAAAAACGGAAAAAACCACGACGTCCTTCCAGCCCGACCCGAAGTACACGCCGCCTACCGATTCGACAATGCCGATGAGCACGCCGCCCAACGTGGCCCCGACGATGCTCCCCATTCCGCCGAGCACGGTGATCACGAAGGCCTTTAACGTAAAAATGCTCCCGACCTGCGGGAAGATATAATAGACGGGGGCCAGGAGCGCGCCCGCGGTGCCTGCCAGTGCGGTCCCCAGGCCGAAGGCGATGATGGACATGCGCTTCACGTTGATTCCCATGAGCCGCGCGGCCTCGCGGTCCTGGGCCGTCGCCCGGATGGCCTGGCCCGTGTCGGTTTTCGTGAGGAACCAATACAGAAAAGCCGTTATGAGTGCGGTGATCAAAAACGAGTACACGAGCGGGACCGAAATCGAGATGCCCGCCACGGTGACGCTCGACGACGAATACGACGTGGACAGGATCTTATAGTCCGACGTGAAGGCGAGCATGGCGGAGTTGCTCATAATCAGCCCGAGCCCGATGGTAAGGAGAATCTGATTTTGCGGCAAGGCGCCCAGAACGCGGTTGATGATGACCTTCTGCACGAGCCCCCCGTAGAGGAACATGAGCGGTATGGTGATGATGACGGAAACAAAGGGGTCGATCCTGAACAGGGAGAAAAGAAAATAGGTGGCGTACATGCCGACCATCAGGAAATCGCCGTGGGCGAAGTTGATGATCCGCATGACGCCGAAGATGATGGTCAGCCCGATGCCGATCAGCGCGTACACGCCGCCGATCAGTATGCCGCTGATCAATGATTGGAGGTAAACAGCCATGGAGATCCCGTATAGCAATCAAAGGGGCGGGTAATAAACCCGCCCCGGAGCGAATCTTACTTTGTCCAGCCCGGGAAGGGCCAGATGGCCTTTTTAACGGCTTCCGCAGGCGGCCAGACGGTCTCGTGCTTTCCGTTCTGCACTTGCTCCACGAGCATCACCGCCTTGCGCTGGTTCTGGTAGCCCTCGTAGTCCTGGAAACGCACCTCGCCGAGGATCCCGTTCCATTTTCCCGAGTGCAGGGCTTCGCGTGTTTTCTCCTGGTCGCCTCCCGCGGCCGCAGCGGCCTGGCCCATGATCATCATCGATTCGTAAGCGCAGGCGGCGTGGTACGTCGGCGGCTTGCCGAACTGTTTTAGATAGCGCTCGTACCAGGCCTTGGAGCCTCCCCAGGGCGCGTCCTCTGTCCACTGCGTGGAGGAGAACACGCCGTTGCTGATTTCCTTTTCCTTGGCGAACTGCACGACTGAGAAGCCCGCGCCCGCGCCGAGGAAAGCCTGGGGCGAGAGCCCCATCTCGCGAGACTGACGCATCAACAGGATGGCGTCCGCCACGTAAGATACCATGAACACCAGGTCGGGATTCGCTGCTTTCACTTTTGCCAGCGTGGAGCGGTAGTCGGGCGAGCCCTTGGAGTAGGCCTCCTCGAAGACCACCGTGATGCCCTTTCGTTCGGCAATGGCCTTGGCGCTCTTTGCGCCGGAAACGCCGAAGTCCGTGTTCTCATTCAGGATGGCGATGGTTTTCGGTTTCCCGAGCGTGGTCGCGAGGTCGAGCAGCACGCCCGCGTAGTCGCCCGTCGTGCCTGAAACCCGGTATGTCCACTTGAGGCCCTGCCGGGTGATTTCCTCTTTCGACGCAGCCGGTATCAGCAGCGGGACTTTGTAGCGCTCCGCCATCTTGGCGTCGGCGTTTGCCGTGGCCGAGGTGTACGGTCCTACGATGCCGCTGACATGGTCCCTCGTAGCAAGCTTCTCGAAGGCAGCAATAGATTTGTCGGGTTTGCCCGTGTCATCTTCCTGGATAAGCTCCACGTCGATGCCCTTCTTTTTTAGGTCCTCAACCGCGAGGGTAACTCCGTTCGTGAGGTTTTCGCCGATGGGCGCTTCCGGACCCGTGATTGCGTTGATGAAGCCGAGCTTGAGGGATCCCGCCCAGGAAAGTCCGGGAAGAGTCAGGCT
>JBGPHF010000274.1:0-3389 GCA_041484215.1 Nitrospirota bacterium | reverse complement strand
TAATCTTCGACGCGGCGCCGGTTTATGACAGCGGCGGAAAACTGACCGTCGTGATCGAAACGCTTCAGGACGTCACGACGCAGAAGCAAATGGAGGCGGCGCTGGCCATGAGCGAAGACCGGCTCAGGACCATCATCGATACACAGCCGGAATGCGTGAAGCTGACCGCGCGAGACGGCACGATCCTTGAGATGAACCCGGCCGGACTGGCCATGATCGAGGCGGATTTTCCCGAACAGGCAATAGGCCGATCGATAACACCCTGCATCATTCCCGCGCACCACTCCACCATGCGGACGCTTACCGAAAAAGTATTTCAGGGCGGATCGGGCACGCTCGAATTTGAAATCGTCGGAATGAAAGGCACGCACCGCTGGCTCGAGACCCGCGCGGTCCCCCTCAAAAACGCACGAGGCGAGATTTATGCCATGTTGGGGGTCACGCGCGACGTCACCGAGCGGAAACAACTGGTGGAAAAGCTCCAGGAACAGCTCCGTTTTTTACAACACCTGATCGACACGATCCCCATGCCGGTCTTTTACAAGGACGTGCACGGGGTCTATCAGGGCTGCAACACGGCGTTCGAGGTCCTTCTGGGGCGGCCCAAGGAGAAGATCATCGGCAAGACCGTCTACGATATGGCGCCCCAAGAGCTTGCCGACAAGTATTCCGGCATGGACCGCGAGCTCTTTGAAAAGCCGGGCGTCCAAATTTATGAGTCCGTGGTCAAGCAAGCCGACGGAACTCGCCATGATGTCATCTTCAACAAGGCCACGTTCAAGGATGCGCAGGGAAAGTTCGCCGGACTGCTCGGCGTCGTCCAGGACATTACCGAGCGCAAGAAGGCGGAACAGGTCATCCAACGGAACTACGATACCCAGACCGCGATCAATTGGATACTGCACATCTCCCTGCAACACATCCCCCTCGAAGGGATATTGAAACAAGCCCTCGACCTTATTCTTTCCATTCCCTGGCTTTCCTTCGAATCCCGCGGCAGCATCTTCCTTGTCGAGGGCGCCCCGGACCAGCTCGTCATGAAGACCCAGAGAGGACTTTCAGACCGTCTCCAGAAAGAATGCGGGATCGTCCCCTTCGGCACGTGTCTTTGCGGAAGGGCCGCGGCCCGGGGTGAGGTGCAGTTCGCGGATGCCATCGACGACCGTCACGAAATCTACCACGAAGGCATGACTCCTCATGGGCACTACTGCGTCCCGATCAATTATGCCCGCAAAGTACACGGCGTGATCAACATTTACATCAAGGAAGGACACCCGCGTGACCAGAAGGAAATAGAGTTTCTGAACGCCATCGCCAATGCCCTGGCCGGGATCATCCAGAGGAAGCGGGCGGAAGAGGAGCGGGAGAAGCTTATCGGAGACCTCCAGACTCTCCTCTCAACCGTTTCCCAGTCCCAGAAGGAATGGCGCGACACGTTCGACAGCATTTCAGACATGATTTCCATCGTGAGCAAGGACTTCAGGATTTTGAAGGCCAACAAGGCCTTTTCGGCTTACCACGGACTCAGACCGCCGGAAGTGATCAACAAGAAGTGCTTCGAGCTCGTGCATGCGGGCTGCGCGCCGGTCCCGAATTGCCCGCACCTGACGACCGTGAAAGAAGGGAGGATGGCGTCGGAAGAAATCTTCGATAAAAAAACCAGCCGGATGTTCCTCGTTTCCACGTTCCCCTACCTTTCCCCCGAAGGGGAGATGCTCGGGTCCATCCATGTTTCCCGGGACGTGACCGACGAAAAGGAGCGGGAAATGCGGCTGATTATGAGCGAGCGCCTCGCCGCCCTGGGAGAAATGGCGTCGGGGATCGCCCATGAGATCAACAACCCCTTGGCCTCGATCGCCGGGTGCTCCGAGGGGCTGCTGTCACGGGTCAAGAAGGGCCAGTGGGACAACCCGTTGTTCGAAAACTATCTCAATATCATCCAGGAAGAGGTGTTTCGCTGCAAAAACATCACCACCGCGATACTTTCCTTTGTCCGCAAAACGACCTACGAAACGAGAGATGTCAACATCAACGAGATGCTCGACAAGACCCTGGAGATCATCAGTTTCCAGGGGCGGCTGAGGAACGTTGAGGTCGTCCGGAAATACCAGGAGCCGCAGCCCATAATCCACGGAAACGAGGGAGAGCTCCGGCAGGTCGTCCTGGCAGTTCTCACCAACGCACTCGATGCCATGGGCGACACGGGAACGCTCCGCCCCGAAACACGGGCCGAAGAGGGCCGGGTGACGATCGTCATCGCGGATTCCGGCCCCGGGATCGACGAGGAAATCCGGGCGAGGATATTCGATCCCTTCTTTACCACCAAATCGGAAAAAGGAGGCACCGGCCTCGGCCTCTCCATCGCCCGCAAGATAATCTTGAACCATAACGGCGAAATCGGCGTCTCGTCCGCTCCGGACACCGGCGCGGTGTTTACCATTAGCCTTCCCGTTTAGACCAAGTCGGAGCTTGCCCCGGCGGAAGGGCACGCGTGAAAAACTTAAGAAAGCATTTGGCGCGGATAAAATCCGATAAACGCGGATTAAATCAAACAAAATAAATCGTTGGATGATAACGAAAGACTCACCCGAATGGTGAATGAATTTTCAATCGTACCTTCAGGTTTTATCTGCGAAAATCCGCGTTCATCTGCGGCCAACTGCCGTTTCCAGGATAAAAGCTTTTGGGTGAATTAGCTGCTAATCCTCTTTCAGCCCCAGCAGCCTCGCGGCGTTCTTATAGAGCAGCTTTTCCTTGAGCCCATCCGAAATCTTCAACTTCAGCATCCGCTCAACCATCTCTTTCTGATCCGCCCAGGGGCTGTCGCTGCCGAAGAGGACCCGGTCCTCGTCGAAGTGAGACAGGAGCTTCACGAACTCCTCGTCGCCCACTTCGGAGAGCGTCAAGGACGTCTCGGTATAAACGTTTTCACATTCGCTCAGACACTGGATCCGGTCCCGTTGTTTCCATCCGCCCATATGCGTGCAGACGATGGTAAGGTCCTTGAACCAATCCGCCGCTTTTTTTACCCGCTCTACGTCCGCCCGGGTGTCCCCGGGAAAGGCCCGGTCGAACCCGGTATGAAACATGACATAGAAACCGAAGGAGGCCATCAGCTCGTAAAAACCGTACATATATTTATCGTCGATGAAAAACTTCTGGTACATCGGGTGCAGCTTGACTCCCCGGAGGCCCGCCACTTGGGCCGCGCCGAACATGTCCTCGACCTCATAGGTGTCGTTCGACGGATGAAAGGAAATAAGCGGATGGATCGCCTCGCTCTTGATCTGTTTGCAAAAATCGAGGATCTGCGTCATTTGATCAGGCTTTGTCGCGATGTTCGCGACGAGGCTGGCGGAGATGTTCGCTTGCTGCATGGAGTCGCGCAG
>JBGPHF010000273.1:0-3389 GCA_041484215.1 Nitrospirota bacterium | reverse complement strand
GCCGCCATCGAAAAGGGAAAGTCGGTGGCGATCTTCAGCCTCGAAATGTCCAAGGAACAGCTTGTGCTCCGCATGCTGGGTTCCGAGTCCCGCGTGGACGCGCATAAACTACGGACCGGTCACCTGTCGGAACGGGACTGGTCGCCGCTCTCCAGCGCCGCGGGCAAGCTGGCGGATGCCCCGATCTTTATCGATGATACCGCCGCGATCTCGGTGCTCGAGACACGGGCCAAGGCCCGCAGGTTGAAGGCCGACCAGGGGCTTGACCTCGTCATTGTCGATTATCTGCAGCTCATGCGCGGCAGGGGCGATGAGGGCAGCCGCGAACAGGAAATTTCAAATATCTCGCGTTCGCTCAAAGCGCTCGCTAAAGAGCTCCAGGTCCCGGTCATTGCACTCTCGCAACTGAACCGGGCGGTGGAGACGAGGCCCGGCAAGGAAAAAAGACCCATGCTCGCCGACCTTCGCGAATCCGGCGCCATTGAACAGGACGCGGATGTGATTCTATTCATCTATCGCGATGAGGTGTATAATAAGTGTGAATGCCCCTACGATGGAGAATGCCTGTGCGGTCAGAGGGGAAAGGCCGAGGTGATCATCGGAAAGCAGAGAAATGGACCGATCGGCAAGGTGGATCTGACGTTCGTTAACCGGTACACGAGGTTTGAAAACGCGGAGAAGAGGGCATTTTGATATCCTGTTTGTTGTCCCTCATGCGGTCATTCCCGCGATTCTGAGCGGGAATCCGGTTCTCAATGATAAAAAAACCATATCTCCAAGAGCAGCATTCGGAGATGACAATCAAAAAAAAACTATAAGCCGGGAGGCCCCCCGTGGCTTCGGAAAAAGCATCGATCAGCGAACAGGTTCAAAAATTCCTGAGAAAAGCCGATTGGAGATCAGCCATACGGGAGATGGAAAGACTCTTTGTCCTTGACCCCGACCCGATGGTCCGGGTGAGAATCGGCGACGCCCGACAGAAACTCGGCCAGAAGACAGAGGCAGTCAAAGAGTACATCCATGCTGCGGACCTGTACGCCGACGGCGGGTTCGTGGTCAAGGCCCTCGCGCAGTACAAGCTGGCGCTCAGGCTCGATCCGACGAGCAAGGACGCCCAGGACAAAATTGAATCGCTCCATTCCAACAAGACCATCACCGAGTTGAAGCTCGAACCGATCGAGATCGGATCAAAGGAGCCGACCAGGAGCGTTATTCCGCTCTTCTCCGACCTTACCCAGGATGAGTTCAACGACTTCACCAAGCGTATGAAAATTTATACGATTCCGCCTGGCAAGCCTATCGTCAATGAGGGCGACACGGGAAGGTCGGTTTTTATCCTTACCCGCGGGTCCGTAAAGGTCTTTTCCACCATCGGGGGGAGGAAAATGGAACTGGCAGCCCTCCATGTCAGCGATTTCTTCGGCGAGATCGCGTTCCTCACAGGCAAGCCACGAACCGCGACCGTTGAAACCGTCGAGGAATCGGACGTGCTCGAGGTGGCTGAGGGTGATCTCAATGAAATGATCAGCAAGAGCCCCCGGATCAGGGATGTCCTGCACAACTACCACGAACAACGCGCGAAAAGCACGATTGAAAAGGTCAAATTCGCTTTGTAATAGAGAAGGATCCTGAGAGACGAGGGATGAGAGACGAGAAGTCTGCTGCGTCCATAGTCCCGGTGAGCGAAGCGACCGGTCGTCCATCGTCCATCGTTACTTAGCCGTCTATCAGTTCATCGGAGGCGCCTATGCGTCGTCATCCGGCTGTAGCAGGACAGTTCTACAAAGGTTCTCCCGAAGCGCTCAGGAAGCAGGTCCGGGAATTCATCGTTCCCGGTGTTGCAAAAACAAAAGCCCTCGGTATCGTATCGCCCCATGCGGGTTTGATGTATTCAGGATCAGTAGCCGGGGAAGTGTACTCCCGGATCGAACTGCCGGATACCTTTGTGCTCATCGGGCCGAACCACACCGGTCTCGGCGCGCCGGTTTCCCTCATGGCCAGCGGGCAATGGGAGACGCCACTCGGCCTGGTGGAGATCGACGAAGCCCTGGCCGCCTCGATCCTCTCAAAGTCCACGCGCATCCGTGAAGATTCCCTTGCCCACCTCCGCGAGCATTCTCTGGAAGTTCAACTTCCCTTTATCCAGTATTTTAAGAGCGAGTTCAAGATAGTCCCGATCCAGATGCTTGACACGAGGCTCGAGACGTGTAAAGAGGTGGGAAGGGCGGTGGCGGAGGCGATAAGAGAGAGAAGTCAGGAGTCAGGGGTCAGGAGTCGGAAGCTAGAGCTTGAAAAACATCTGATCAAGAAGATGAACTCCGAACTGCCTCTTATTGTCGCGAGTTCCGACATGAGTCACTATGAGCCGGCTGCTGTTGCAAAAGAAAAGGATTTTAAAGCCATACAACAAATACTGGACCTCGACCCCGAAGGGCTGTATCGCGTGGTCAGGGAGTACGGCATCACCATGTGCGGGTATGGTCCGGCAACGGCGATGCTTGTTGCCTGCAAACTTCTCGGCGCTTCCAGGGCAGAGCTGATCAAATATACGAACTCCGGCGATGTGAGCGGAGACTACGAACAGGTGGTCGGGTATGCCGGAATAGTAGTTTCCTGACTCATTTTATCATCCACGGCCCACCACAACTTCCTTCGCAAACCAGCACCCGCAGAAACCCACAAAACAAGATGTCCCAAAAAAATAATGTGGTAAGTCGAAACCCCGTCATGATGCCCCCGGCGTACCCTCGTTCATGTTTTTCAATTTCTAAGCGGAGGTGTCAAGATGAGGACAGTGATGATGAAGGGGATTACGTTGCTGGAGTTGATGCTTGTCGTCGCGATAAGCAGCATTTTGATGGGCATCGCGGGCTTCACGGTGCAAGGCTTACGCGGTCGGTACGATGTGGAAAGCCAGGTAAGACAATTGCACGTCGATATGATGAATGCAAGGGTTCGTGCCCTTCAGAGCAACAAGGCGTGCTTCGTGACAGTGACAACCAACGGCTATCAGATCACCGATGACACGAACGAGAGCGGAGGGTCCGTACCCGATGACGGGGATACGGCATTGTGGCCGGCGCCGAAACAGTTTAAATTTCACTCTCGATGGAACGGGACGGTCATCGTGGACGGAAAAGGGATCGTATCGAAGTCCACAAGCCCTCTCCTTACCAACGCCGCACTTGCGATCCGGTTTGAAACCGACGGCATTGATCCTGAATACGATTGCATCTCGGTTGCGCCGACTCGGATCAGGGCGGGGAAATGGAATGGAACGAAATGTAAAACGAGATGACAGCTGCGCATTCTATCCCAAGACGCTTATACTTATTCATCCTATCGAGCCTCTTGCAAAGGTCCACTTTATTCGTCATTCCGAACGAAGT
>JBGPHF010000272.1:0-3399 GCA_041484215.1 Nitrospirota bacterium | reverse complement strand
CAGGTATGCCGCAATTTCAGCGACGCGGGCATCCTGGTACACGCTTATCTGATGCATGGTTTCCCGACGCAAACCGAACAGGAAACCGTCGATGCCCTGGAGATTGTGCGTCAGTTCTTTCACGAGGGACTCATACAATCCTCTTTTTGGCACGAGTTTACCGCTACCGTTCACAGCGATGTGGGAAAAAATCCCGAGAAATACAAGTGCAGGATCGTCGACCGTCCCGCGGGCGGGTTTGCAAAAAACGACCTCGTGCATGAAGATCGCATCGGCTGCGCGCACCAGCGTTTTGCCCAGGGCTTGAACAAAGCGGTTTACAACTTTATGCACGGCATCGGCTCGGATTTTTCAATACACGATTGGTTCGACTTTCAGGTCCCGAAAATTTCAATAAAAAGAAATTACGTGGAACAGGCGATCAATGAGAAACCTGTTTCCGACAACGAACTGCTGAAATCCAGGATACTCTGGACAGAAAATCGGCCTCAGTACTCAAAGGAAGACAAAGGAAAGCAGGCTGGGAAAGGCAAGTTTGTTTTTTACAGTAAAACGGAAACATTTACCTTGACCACCGACTCCGAAGTCGGGGACTGGTTGAACAACCTGTTCGATAAATTTTTCATTCAGAACCCGGAGTTAATGCTGCTCGACGACTTAAAGCTGAATTATGAAAAGCGCTTTTCCTCTTCACTTGACACTTTTCTAAAATCTCAAGAATGGAAAACGTTAAGGGAAAAAGGATTATTGCTGATCTGAGGCAAAGTCTGGGCAAGCCGCATGGATGTGTTATACTATGGACAAATAATGCCATCCAGAGATCGGAGACCTGCCATGATTGAGCCGACAAGAATTCCTCCCGAAGAGGCGCGCGGAAAAGTGACCACCGGAGAAGCCATTCTCGTGTGCGCGTACGAGGACTTGGAAAAGTTTAGGAGAATGCATTTAGAGGACGCCATTTCCCTGCAGGAGTTCAAGGCCCGGCTTCCCGCCTTATCCAAGGAACAGGAAATCATATTTTACTGAGCCTGACCGAAAGAAGCGAGCGCTGCCGGTCGGGCAGCGGAATATTTAGACAAAGGCTACTCGAATGTGAAGGTACTTGGCGGCGGTGTCGAAGGATGGAAGAAAGCGGGCTTCCGCCTCGTGGAACAGGGGTAGTTGCTCCAAACAGGCGGTTACCTCACCCCAGGATTTTTTCGTCTGCTCAGACCAGGTTGCCTCTCGGGTCTGTCTGTTGGATGATGGCGCTCACGTTCTTTCTGTTGAAACCTTTATACCCTTCCCGCCGCTCGATATTTTCGAGGTGGCTGCCGACCGCTCCCTGATCGATAAATCGCGCGCCCTGTTCATTCGTGATGGACTTGTCCCTGATGAGCTTCTCCACTCTGGCCGGGTCCACCTCCCAACGCTCGGCAACGCTGAAGGCCTGCTTCAGGTAAGGGAAGTCGCTGAACGGCGGCATGTACCCTACGCCCAAACGGGCGAGGTCGGAGGTGAGGAGCTCGAAATCGAACCGGGCCGCAAAATGGTGCATCCCCGCTTGGAGAATAGAATCGCCGTGAAGGGCGCACCACAATCCCACCGTGCCGAGCTGGTCTCGCTCCGTCAGTTTCTCTTGGGAAAATTCCGTGTCCACTTCCCCGGGCGCCAGGTCCACGTCGAGAAAGAGCACGAGCCCTGCCGCGGCATTCTCCATCACCTGGGCCCCCCAGCCGGCCTCCGCGCCGGCGTAGAACCGCTCCCGGTTTTGAAACCCCAGCCGTGTGAAGAGATCCACCAGCCTTGAGAAATTACGGCGCGAACTGCGGAAGGTGTGATGGTCGTGATTGGCCCACCCCAGGCCGAGCGTGTCGTGGCGTCCCCGCTGCACCCGGGCCGCGAAATTGCGCGAGAGCCAATAGGACCGCTCGCATTGGCAGACAAGTGAAGCGGCCGTGTCCGCTCCCAGCTGCTTGACGAGGTTGTCCGCGATCCGAATGATTTGCCCGAAGGCCTCGTCTTCGTTCCCGCCCTGCCGCGGCCGGTTCTGCCACGCCTCCACTCCCTCCAGGTAGTTCCGCAGATGGACATCGGAAAGAGGAGCGGGGTCGTAGCCCCTGGTCCCTCTGCGCTCCACTACCACCGTGCCGACCCTGTTTTCCGCAGCCACCACGGCCCGGCGATAGGCACCGAGCGGCGTCCCTTCGATCTCGGCGCGAAGTCCGTTTGTCTGCAGAAAGTCCCCGATGCTTTCAACCCGAAGCGCCACAGCATGATCCATGCCGGAGGACTGTCCGGCGAGAACGATTTGCGGCAGGAGCGCGCCCGGATGAAAGAAGGCCTCGTGCCTTGTTTCTGGTTGTTTCATAAATCCGGCGCGGCCCAGAGTTTCCTTCATCCGTACTGAGTCTTGGACAAGAATGTGGTCCGCCACGTCGAGCAGGCGAGAGCTGGTCTGCCGGATGAGCTTCTGCTCGAAGCGGGCGAGAAAAGAGTTTTTTCGTTTGCAGTCGTCAAGGAGCTCGAGGCAGAGTTTTTCCGCCTCGGCGTGCCGCTCCCAGTAGAAACCTTTTTCTTCTCCCATTGCTTTTATCTCCTTCGGTCCCTCACGGTTCCAGCAGATCCGGCCGCATGTTGTCGGTGATCGGCCTATCGCTGAACATGGCCCCTGGATTGAATATATCCTGCGGATCGAATAACGTTTTTACTTCCCGCATATACGCGTAGAGCGCATCGCCCCATTCTTGTTTCAGATAAGGCGCCCGCAGCCTCCCCATGCCGTGCTCGGCGGTCACGGTGCCGTTGTGACGGAACACCACCTCATAGACATCGTCCGCAATCCGTTGGACGCGTCCCGCGAGGTCCGGCAGGGACGTGTCGAAGAGCGGCCTCAGGTGGAGGTTGCCGTTTCCGGCGTGGCCGTATATGAGTGTCGTCATCCCGTGTCGGGCGAATACCTTTTGCACGTCAGTGATGAACTTTGCCAAACGCGCGAAGGGGACCGCCACATCATTGACCACGGCAAGCGCCCGGAGGCCCGGTTTCGGGTGCTCGATGAGCCACAAAATCTGTTTTCGCGCATGCCAGAGTTTTTCGAGCTCGTCCTCGGACATTGCAATCGCAGGTTTAAGGCTCATGGCAAGACCACTTCGATTCAGATGCGTGATAAGCTGTTCGGTCCGGCCCGCCAGGTCGGGTCCTGTCAGCTCCGCAAGAAGAATGTGGGTATCCGCGGCGAAACTCTCGGGGACCGCGGCATGCTCGCGGATAACGCTGACCGTGTCGCGGCTGATAAGCTCGATCGCGGCCACATCCATCTCCCGCAGGAAACTCACGGCCCGCCCGGTCTCGGCCAGATCGTCAAAATAGAGAAGCACGGCAGCGCGGCCTTGCTCATAAACCACGGCACGCAGCGTG
>JBGPHF010000271.1:0-3408 GCA_041484215.1 Nitrospirota bacterium | reverse complement strand
CCCTCGGCCTTCCCATGGCGGTATTGATCGGGACCCTGCTCATGACCCAGATCGTGGCGTTTCCGTTTGCCATCCTGTTCGGCCGCATCCCCGATGCAAAAAATAAATGGCGCGGGGCATACCTGTCGCTGGTCCTCTGGGCGGCTGTTACGTTGCCTGTTCTGGGAGTGTACGCAAGGACGGCCGGCGACCTCGGCATACCCCGGACCTTTCTTATCCTGGCTTTGGACCAAATTGCGGGGATTATCTTCGCGCTTACCCTCGGCCGCTATCTTTTGGCCGGTCTGGTAAAAAAAATCGATACAAAGCATGCCGTGCTTCTGGGGCTCACAATTTATATCCTTATTCCGCTTTGGGGATACTTTCTCACGACAAAAGCGGAGTTTTTCATGCTGGGCTGGCTGGTCGGCACGGTACAGGGGGGCACCCAGGCCTTGAGCAGGACGATCTACGCGAAACTTTCCCCTGCCGCCAAGTCGGGCGAGTTCTTCGGTCTCTACGGGCTCTCCGAAAAGTTCGCGGGGATTCTGGGGCCGTTTCTCTACGCCACGGTCGGAGAGATTACGCACAGCCCCAAGTCGAGTATCCTGTCGATCGGGGTTTTTTTCTTCATCGGTATATGGCTGCTCCAGCGGGTCGATATTGAAAAGGGCGCACGGGTCGCGGCTGAAGAAGAGCGTGAAGTGGAATCCGGGCTCGCGCCTTGATCAAATCCGCGGAAAAGCATTTCAGAAAAGTACCGCATTCAGGTTGATTATTCGTCGAAAATGTGGTGTAATGAGGCCAAGGGATAAGAGGAGGCAGGTCACGTGCCTGCCGGGAGGCGCCTGATGGCGAATGAAGAACGGGTTGTTGCACGCTTCAATAACGGAATTGTGCTGAAGGGATACGCGAAAAATTTTTCAATCGATTGCGATTCCTTCGTACTCGACGAAACCGGAAGCGGTAAAGCGCATCATATCGCGCTGGCCGAGCTCAAGGCGCTTTTTTTCATTAAAACCTTCGAAGGCAACAGCAAACACCGGGACAAAAAAATATTCAGCGCAGGCGGGAAAAAAGGAAGCAAGGTGTATATCAAGTTCCTGGATGAGGAATCACTGGTCGGCTTCGTGGACGGAGAAATCCCCTGGGAAAAGGGGTACTTTCTTTCCAAAGAGGGAAGCAAGGCAAAAGGGTTTTACCTCGTCCCGGTGGATGATTGCTGCAATAATGTAAAAGTGTTCGTCGTTGCTTCCTCGGTCCAGGACATGACGGTCATGGTAAAGTAACTGCCGGGCTTTCCTTACAGAAGATTCTTGACCTTGTCCGTTGCCTTGATCGGCGGCGAAGGCTGCTCCGGATTGTCCTGCGCGGGCGCTTGCTGGTCTGGCTGTTGCTGGGCCGGTTCCGCGGGTACGGTTGGGGTCGGTTCGGAAAGCTGCCCGGCCTCGGGCGCCTTGTGTTTCCCCGCGGCTTCCGCAGCGTCCGCCGGCTTAAACCGGGCGGGCTTGAAGCTCGGATTCAGTTCGTAGGCTTTGTCGAAACACTCGATGGACTTCTTTCTGCTCTCCGCATCTCCCTTTCTTCCCTTCAGGTAGTAAGCGTACCCCAGATAATAATACGCCTCGGCATCGGGATTGATCGAAACGGCTTCCTCGAGTTCCTTGACCGCGGCGTCGTATTTTTTCCCCTTTAGATCAGCGATGCCTTTTTCGATATGAACAGCGGCGGCCTTGGTGTCGAAAAGTTCTTCTGCAGCTGCGCATGGCGCGGCCGCGGCCAAAAGAGCGCCGATTGCCAGTACAACGAGTATTCCGCGCATCGTTCCCTCCCTGAGCTGTGCGAATTTAAGTTACCATATCATAGACATGCATCGGATGTCAACAAGACTGTCGCCTTTCGCCGGGATCCCCCTGACAAAAATGTCGAATAAAGAAAAGCCGCGTCAATACGGTGCGAAACGAATGTTTGTTCTCGCGAGGATCGTATTCGCATCGACAAATTTTTCCGCTTTTTGATGCCGCGTGTTCCGCGTAAACGCAAACCGAAACAAAAACAGCACGTTGCCGTTTGGCACGGCTCTTGTAATACAGAGATGCAAAGTACGGGCAATGGGCACTGCCGTCCCCCTCCGTCTCCCTACCCCGGAGACTTACCCCTGGCAGTGCCCATTGTTCCGCTTTTTAAAGGACCGAAAAAAGCATGGGGGAACAATAAGGAAAAAAATATGTTTTACAACAATCCAAGGGTCGAAAACATCGGCCCCGATCAATTACACGAAAAGATGGAGTCAGGAGAGGATATTTTTCTCCTCGACGTAAGGACGCCTCTGGAGCATGCCGCCCAGGCAATAAAGGGCTCGCAGCTCATTCCGCTTCAGGAGCTTGGGCTCCGGGTGCATGAACTGCCGAAGGACAAGGAGATCGTCGCATACTGCAGGGTGGGGAACAGAAGCGCCCACGCAGCGTCTTTTCTCGCGGCTCAGGGCTACACAGTAAAAAATCTCGAAGGCGGAATCCAGCTATGGAACATGACGAGAAATGCTTCAGCGACGAAAGCTTCATGAAAAAAAGCAGGCGATGCAAAGCCAGGGTGATCGGTGTTTATACGATCCTGGCGGTATTGCTAACGCTCGTGGTCGCGGATTACAGTTACGCGGCGGAGCCCCTCACGCTCGATCGGGCGGTGGAGACGGCGCTCAGGAGTAATCCCGGTCTCAGGGTCGCGGACGCGCAGATGGATGCGGCCGACGCGGGCGTGCTGCGTTCGGCGTCGGGGTTTTTGCCGAAGGTCACTGCGTCGGAGACCTGGAGCAAGAGCGACAATCCACTCATGGTCCTGGGCACGAAGCTGAACCAGGAGCTTGTAACGCAGGCGGACTTCAACCCCGCGGTCATGAACAATCCCGAGCCGACAGCGAACTACAATACGAGGCTCGCGGTTATACAACCCCTGTTCAATGGCGGAAAAGAGTACCTTGGCAGAACGCAGGCGAAGCTGGCCCAAGACGCTTCGATCCAGGACCGCGAGCGCGTACGGCAGGAGACGGTCTACAACGTCATCAAAGCCTACTACGGACTGTTGGTGGCGAAGGAATACAACAAGGTCGCGCTCCAGTCGTTTGAGACGAGCGAGGCAAACGTCAAACTGGCCGATGCACGCTACCGCGCGGGCGCGGTGCTCCAGTCGGACCTTCTCCGGGCAAAGGTGCAGCTGGCCGAAGTGAAGGAACTGCTGACGCGCTCGGAAAACGGCATCAGGCTCGCGGCGGCGGGCCTCAACTTCGCCATGGGCGTGCCGCAGGGAACGGAATACGAGCTTGCGGGCTCGCTTGCCCAACAGGATCTCAATGATAACATGACTGCCGTGCTCGACGAAGCGGCATCCAAGCGCCCCGATCTTATCGCCACGGACCTGAACCGGCAGAAT
>JBGPHF010000270.1:0-3421 GCA_041484215.1 Nitrospirota bacterium | reverse complement strand
GTAAGGCGGACACCAGCCGATCAAGCCTGTCGCAAGCGGAATGATCCCGAGATAGCCCCACCTTGTTGCAGGACCGATAAAAGCCAGGGACAGTATCGCGAGGCCCGCAACGATCCTTATGATTCTTTGCATGACGCCGAGATTCTTTTTCATTTTAGTAGTCTCCTTTTGATGCGCAGCAGATTTTTTCGACATTTTGGTGGCGACACTTAATGAGCGCAGCCGCCGTCCTTACTATGACCGCCGCAGCAGCCCTGGACGGTCAACACGGGAAGGCTTTTAGCCTGAAACAACGACAGATTTTCCCGTATCGTCTCCCCCTGTGCGCGATGCACCGTGATCCCCATCTGGTTCAGCTTGGCAAGCGCTCCCGCTCCGATGCCGCCGACAACAATGGCCTCTACTTTTTGATCGTCAAGCGCTTTCATCGGGTTGCATGCGCCATGCGTATGATGCTGGTCCCGATTGATGATCGAGGCGACGCTATTGGTGTCCGTATCGAAAACTATGAATACCGGCGCTGAGCCGAAATGGTTGTACACGGCGCTCTCGATGCCGTTGTCCTGCTGGACCGGAAAACAGATTTTCATGTGAAGTGCCTCCTTGATATTGGGTTCATGCGGCGATTATTCAAATACGATAGCCTGGCCTTTGCTCAGGGCTTTTGCAACCTTTTTCCGAGCAACAGAAAGCCCCCTTTGTTCTTATGCCGATGCTTTCTTTTCCCTCAGTTGTCCGCACGCCGCGTTGATGTCCCTGCCGCGCGACTCGCGTATCGGCGCGATATAGCGGTTATCCAAAAGGACCTTCTGAAAGCGGCGCACCGCCGCGTCCTCGGGCCTCTTGAAAGCGCTTCCCGGAAAAGGGTTGAAGGGAATAAGGTTCACCTTGCACTGGATCCCGCGCAGGAGTCTTGCGAGCCGCTCCGCGTCCTCCCGGGAATCATTCACGTCTTTTAGCATCACGTATTCAAACGTGATCCGCCGCCTCGGCTCAAGCGGAAATCGCTTACACGCGGCAAGAAGCTCTTTGATCGGATAACGCAGGTTTACGGGCATGATCCGGTCCCGCACCTCATCGGTCGTGGCATTCAGAGATACTGCCAGATTTACCTTCACTCCCGATTTTCCGAGCCGCCCGATTTCCGGAACAAGCCCGTCCGTCGACACCGTCACCCGGCGCGATGAAAAATCGAGCCCTTTCTCCGACGTGACGATTTTTAAGGCGTGCAGCACTTCCTCAAAATTCGCAAGCGGTTCGCCCATGCCCATGAGCACGAGGTTCGTGAGTTTTGACGGACCCTCCCGGCTCAGGAGGTGAGAGACTTCCAGCACCTGGTCGGCTATTTCGTGGGCCTCCAAATTCCGGATAAAGCCGTTGTTGCCGGTCAGGCAGAACCGGCACCCCTGGGCGCAGCCCACCTGCGACGAGATGCAAAGGGTCGCTCTGTCTTTGTCGGGGATGAGAACGCTTTCGACCGAGTGTTTGTCCTCAAGCTCGAATAAGAATTTTCTCGTGCCGTCAGCGGAACGCTCAGTCAACAGGGTCCGAAGCGCGGATATTGTAAATCGTTCACTGAGCAGGGTGCGCTCCTGCTTGGCAATGTCGGTCATTTCGTCGAAGCTCGCAGCATGGCGATCGTAGATCCATGCGAGTACTTGGCCGGCGCGGTACTTTTTCAAGCCTAAGCTGACGAGACGTTCTTCGAGTTCCGGGAGATCAAAAACCTTGATATTTTGGCGGGTGTTTATCATGACGAGAGTATTTTAAAACGTCCGTAACATTAGCACCTTTGCAGGGTAAAAGCAAGAGTGTCAAAATTTGGCGCCTGCTCGCTTGCAATCGTATGAATTTCGGTCTTAAAGCACCCATGGATTAAAACGGAATAGTGTAATGCTTTGTTTTGTATATACATATCAATCGGGAACAATTTTTGCTACAATAATCCAAGCGTTGATAATGCTCAGTGGCAAAAAATAAGGAGGCGTTCGTAATGGCAAAGACGTTCCTCGTTGTGGACGATTCCGCGTCTATGCGGCAGTTGATTGCGTTCGCCGTACAGGGTGCGGGGTTTGAAGCACTTGTCGCGGACAGCGCTCAAGGCGCTCTCGGCAAACTGGCGGACGCCAAAATCGACATGGTGATAACCGACCTCAATATGCCCGACATGGACGGCATAGAACTGATCAAGCGGCTGCGGGAAATGCCCGATCACCGGTTTACTCCGATTATCATGTTGACGACCGAGTCGCAAGAAGAAAAAATGCAGGCGGGCAAATCCGCCGGCGCGAGCGGTTGGATTATAAAACCCTTTTCTCCTGAACAACTGATCAATGTGGTCAGGAAGTTCATCCGATAAAATTTAAGAAAAACAGTCCGGATGCCGAATTACGGCTGTAGGCATCCCATGCAGTGTCGCCTTTTCGGCCACCTTCCTGATTATCCCAGTTAATTAGTCTAATCTTACCATATAGTTATAAATATCTGCAATAGGTATAGAAGTTGCAAAGTTACAATTGCACGCCGCTCCAATTTTTCGGTAAACTGGGTGGAGAGCAGGGCGCTAGCCGGTAATGCGCATGAAGAACGGGTGGTCGGGCCCGGCAAGAGTACAATCAAACGAGCGAGGACACTATGGCAAAGAACAAGCAGATTGAACAGCCGAAGAAAGAAGAAAGCGTGATCCTTGAGGGCAGCTTAACCGTGGACCGGGCAGAAGAGCTGAGGCTTGTGCTGATCAAGGCAATTATCGACGCCGGCCAGGTGGAGCTTACCTTCGGGTCCGTGACCGGCGTTGACGTGGCGTGTCTCCAGCTCCTTTGCTCGGCCCATCGTTCGGCGCTGCGGCTGCAAAAACGGTTTGTTTTGTCCGATAAGTGGCCGGAGCCGTTCAAGCAGGCAGTGATCGACGCCGGTTATGCACGACTGACCGGATGCAGGCTGGACAAGGACCATAGCTGTATCTGGGTGAAAAATTTGCTTTGATTCCGCGTTTCCGCGCCGGCAAACCGAGAGAGGTAAAAAATCATGGAAGAAAATATCGTCGATAAACTCAGGGAGACCTTCAAGGACGAGGCTTACGAACTTCTGACCGAATTAGAAGCCGGGCTTCTGGAGCTGGAGAAGAATCCCGACGACATGGAACAGATCGGGCGGGTATTCCGGGCCATGCACACGATCAAGGGCTCGGGCGCGACGTGCGAGTTCCATACGATCTCCTCGTTCACGCACGAGCTTGAGACGGCGTTCGACAAGGTCCGCAAGGGGAAAATGTCGGCCTCGAAGGAGCTCATCAGTCTGACGCTCATGGCCCGGGATTACATCCAAAGTTTGTTCGACGCTTTTTATAAAGGGGGCGCGGTCGAAGAAGCGCAGGGAGTCGCCATCACCGCCGCACTGAAAAAACTGATGCCCGGCCCCG
>JBGPHF010000269.1:0-3422 GCA_041484215.1 Nitrospirota bacterium | reverse complement strand
GGGAGATCGGCGGCGGGGTAACTTTGAGCGACTGCGAAACCGTAAGCCGCGACCTGGCAGCTGCGCTTGACGTCGAGGACATCATCCCGCAGGCGTATACCCTCGAAGTTTCATCTCCGGGGCGGGACCGCACGCTGTCGAAGCCGGAGCACTTCGTCCGGTTTACGGGCAGCATGATAAGAGTAAAGACCTATCAGCCAATCGAGAAGGAAAAGGTGTTCCGCGGCAGGCTGCGGGGGATTGTCGGGCCGATCGTGACTATTGAGGTCGAGGGCGGGAGCGTTCTGAACGTGCCCCTCGACAATATCGCAAAGGTCTCGCTCGAAGTGGAATTTTAATGATTGTTCAGGTTGAGGTCCTCAACCTTGACCCAAGCTTGTTTACTTATTTTCAGGAGGAAATAGACGTATGAGTCAGGAATTGATTCAGGTAATCGACCAGATCAGCAAGGAAAAAGGCATTTCCAAGGAGATGGTGATCGAGGCCGTGGAGTCGGCGCTCGTGAGCGCGGCCAAGAAAAAATACGGCACGCAGCGGATAGCCGTGCAGATCGACCCCAAACGCGGCGACATCATCATGTACGCCTACAAGAAGGTCGTGGCGGAAGTGGCGAACGCCGACGAAGAAATCACCCTCGAAGAGGCCCAGACGCTGTATCCCGAGGCGCTGATGGACGGCGAGGTCCCCCTCCAGGTGGAGTTCCTCGGATTCGGCAGGATTGCGGCTCAGACGGCGCGCCAGGTCATCGTCCAGAAAGTGCGCGAAGCGGAGCGCGACGTGATTCTGAAGGAGTTCAACGACAAGGTCGGCCAGCTGGTGAACGGCATCGTGCTCCGGCACGAGAAGGGCGCCTACTACATTGATCTCGGCAAGACCGAGGCGGTGCTGCCGGCCCGCGAGCAGGTCCCGCGCGAGAGCTACCGCAGGGGCGACCGAGTCCGGGCCTATGTGCTCGAGGTGAGGGACACGTCCAAAGGGCCGCAGGTGGTGCTCTCCCGGGCGCATCCTGACTTCGTCTCGCGGCTGTTCGAGATGGAAGTGCCGGAAATATACGAGAACATCGTCGTAGTCAAAGGAGTAGTCCGCGAGGCGGGCGACCGCACCAAGATCGCCGTCGCGTCCAAGGAATCGCAAGTCGATCCGGTCGGCGCCTGCGTCGGCATGAAAGGCTCCCGCGTCCAGGCAGTCGTGCGGGAACTCCGCGGAGAAAAAATCGACATTATCCCGTGGTCCGAAGACCCTCGCATTTTCATCGCAAAAGCGCTCTCCCCGGCTGTCGTCGAGAAGGTGGGCGTCACGGAAGAAGACCGCTCGGCCCTCGCGGTGGTTGCCGACATGCAGCTTTCGCTCGCCATCGGCAAGAAAGGCCAGAACGTGCGGCTTGCCGCCAAGCTGACGGGTTGGAAAATCGATATTCTGAGCGAGTCGGAATATGATCAGGAACGTCAGAAGGAGCGCGAGCAGGAAATCGAAGCCGCGATCGTCGAAGAAACCCGGAAGATGGCCGAGGAAACAGAGGCCGCCGAAACCCTGGAGTCGGAAGCCAGGGGAGAGGCAGCCACGGCCCCGGCAACGGACCTTTCCGAAGGGGAAGACCTGACCGTCATCGAAGGCGTGGGGCCCAAGACCGCCGATCAATTGCGGGAGGCTGGTTACGACACGATCGCGAAAATCGCAGCAATGACTGATGAGGAAGTCCTGGCGGTGCCGGGGATCGGAGAAAAGACGGCTCAGAAGATCGTTCTTTCCGCCCGCGTCATTGCCGGGAAATAGCCGACTACCGATCTGCATGAAGGACATCAAACATCAGCCCGAGCGGACGTGTATCGGGTGCCGGGGCGTCTTCAAAAAGGACGAGGTGGTGCGCATCGTGGCTGGTCCTTCCGGAGCCGTCATCGACTACCGCGAGAAACTGCCCGGCCGGGCCGCTTACGTCTGTCCGCGCAGGTCGTGCATTGAATCCGCCCTGGCCAAGGACGTTCTTTCCCGCGCGCTCCGCCTCAAGGTAAAACCGGCCGGCGTCGATGCCTTTCTCGGCGCGCTTACCGTCGTCGTCACGGAAAAAGTGAAGTCCCTCATCGCGATGGCCGCCAAGTCGGGAAAACTTGCCGCGGGGTATTCGGCGGTGCACGACGCTTTGGAAAAGGGACGGGCGAATATGGTCCTCTATGCCGAGGACCTGGCCTCCGGCACCAGGGAAAAAGTAGCCGTGCCCGGCGGTTCGTCCGTGTTCGAGACGACGCTCTTCACGAGGGATGAATTTGGGAAGATGCTCAACCGCGAACTCGTCGGCGTCGTCTCCATAAACGATAGTAACCTCGCTGACGCGGTCTGGAAAGAGACGAAAAGATTAAAAAGCTTGATAAATATCAATGAGTAGAGTACAATATTTAACCTAGCCGCACATTTCGGGGGTACACGATTTTATGACCGTGATCAGGGTACATGAACTGGCAAAAAAAATGGGAGTGGAAAGCAAGGACCTTGTTTCCGTACTCGATAAAATGGGAATCAAGGGGAAAACCCCGTCCAGCGGCCTCGATGATAAGGAAACCAAATCCCTGATCGAGAAATTGAAGGCGGTCCGAAAAGAAAAAGAGAAGGTAAAAAAAGACAAGGAGCCGTCCGGCGAACCGGTCGCTACCAAGGAAGATCGGCAGAAAAAAGCCGCGGCCCTGATTGGAAAATTTTCATCGACCCTCGAAAAGCCCGGCCTGAAGCCGAAGCCCGCTCCAATCCCGATGCCGAAACCGGCTATGCCCGCTCCGCCGATCATTATGCCTGTCAGCCAGGCAAAAGCGCCCGCGGATGCCGCCGGGGCTGAAGAGGTAACGAGCACTCCTTCTGCAGCCGTCGCACCGGCACAGCAGCCGGCAGCCCAGCAACCGCGCCCTGCTCAGCAGGCCATGCGGCCTGCCTATAATCCCGCGGCCCGTCCGCAGCAGGGTTTCCAGCGGCCGAGCGGCCCCGGACAGCGCCCCGCAGGACGGCCCTTCGGCAGACCGACCTTCGGCGCTCCCGTGCTGGAGGCGTCGCAGGTGCCGCCTTCCCTGATTCCCACGCCTCCTCCGGGGAAAGGGCCGAAGAAAAAATGGCAGAAGAAATCAGAGTTCGAGCAGAAGCAGGAACGCGAGTTCCGCGAGAAGCCGACATTCAAAAAACTCCCGGACTTGAAGACTTTGCCCGCCGGCAAAAAACCGCACCGGAAAGACGACAAACATATTCAGCAAACGGACGTGGCTGAGATCACCAAGCCGCGCAAGAAGGTCGTGAAGATCCAGGAAGGCTGCACCATCAGGGAGTTCGCCGAGGTCATGGGCCAGAAGGTGGGCGACGTGATCAAGAAGCTCATGCTCATGGGCGTCATGGCCACACAGAACCAGCCCATGGACATGGACACCGCGGTCCTTATGGCTGAAGAG
>JBGPHF010000268.1:0-3424 GCA_041484215.1 Nitrospirota bacterium | reverse complement strand
TTTGCCTTCCTTGTCCAGGATGGAGACGTAGGCTTTGATTGCCGGGAAATCCGTAAGGTCGAACTGCGTGATCCGCATCTGGCTCGGCTCTCCGGAACGAGCGACGGGCGCGTTGATGAGCAGGAGACCGGATATCGCCAGGATGACGATTGCGGCCTTTTTCACGGCGCTGAACAAGAGCAGAATGCTGCCCACGCGGATCACATCGCCGTCCGCGAGCCGGCTCGTTTTCGCTATTTTCTGATTAACGTACACGACTTTGCCCTCCTCTTCGTTGTTCTCGATGCTGAAGCGTCCATCTTCCCGCGTGATTTGCGCGTGATGCATAGCCACGCCTTCCGCGCCCGACAGGCAGACATCGGAGCGGTCGTCCCTGCCGATCAAATTCGCTTCCTTCAAGAGCGGGAACTCCCGGTTGATATGCCTTCCCTTGATCACCTTCAGCTTCGCGGAGAGGAATGCTTCCTCGACAAGGCTGATGAATGCGCCCACTGACATGCCGAGGAGCATGAGCCCCGCCAGCGCGGACCAGGGAGAGGTTGTTGAGAGTTCATAGAACAGAAGTCCTCCCAGGAAACCTCCAAGAAAACCGCCCGCTGCTCCGTAGAAAACCCGCTCGCGCGAACGAGTTATGATCCCGCCGGAGAGGCCCACAGCCGAACCCAGGATTGCCCATCCCAGACCCGCCGCAAGAGCGACTCCCAGAGATGCCCGAAAACCGCCTGCGTCGGCAATGAACCTTCCAATGGCGGTAAAGATCGTGTTGCCGAGGACCGCGCCGGCTGCGCCGCCCGCAAGGCCGCCAACTGCGCCGAACATGGCCCGCCGGAAACCCGCTTTGGCCTCTCTGCCAGCTATGGCCTCATGGCTCCAGATGAACGCGCCGATGAACGCGCCGGACAGAGCGCCGAGCAAGGCCTCCGTACTCAGTCCTTCCGAAAGGCCGTTTGATACCGCGAGCACGAAAGCCCAGCCCGCTGCCCCGCCGAAAGCGCCCGCAAGGGCATACAATAATATTTTTGACAATTTGGGCATGTTAGCCTCCCTTCCTTGAACCGATGGACGATAGATGATCGCTCGCGGTGCTCGCTCGGGCGAAAGACGACGTTACGCTTTACTTTCGTCCCTCATCCATCGTCCCTCGTCTTTTCGTTAATTCTTATGCCGCCTTGAGCGTAAGCGACAGCTTCCCAAACTTGAGTTCATCGCCCGGTTTGATCGTCTGCGGCTGGTGCGGCTCGATCTTTTTCTTGTTGACGTACGTGCCGTTCGTCGAGCCCATGTCCTCGACCGTGAAGTCCGCGCCCGCCCGGTGAATCACCGCATGTTTGCGCGATACGCCGTTCTCCATGCCTCCCAGACCGGTGAGGTCTATGTCGGGAAAGACCTCGCTGATCGGATCTTCCCTGCCGACCACGATCTCGTCCTTGTCAGGGATATCCAGTTTGCTTCCGTCGGAGGACGCAAGCGTCAAATACCCGCCCTCTTCTCCGCCGCCGGTTTCGATGAACTCCGGCCTTTCCGTCAGTTTCGCTCCGCACTCTTCGCAAAAGAGCGCGCCTTCGATGTTCTCCATCTGGCATTCTTTGCATTTCATGGTAATGTCCTCCTTTTTTATTTATTCTGTTCTTTTATCGCTTCATGGCCCCGGTCAGCGACTGAGTCAGCTTGCGCGTGCCATACTCGAGCTTCTTGGTCCCGGCCCTGGTGAGCGACCCGGTCTTCTTGAGCGAGAGGACCTCCTGCTCCGCTGCCTCGGCAAGACCTTCTTCGCCCAGGTTCAGGAACACCGTTGCCGCTGCTTCGAGCTTGCGCGTGGCCGCCGCGATATGGCCCGCTTCCGCTTCGGTGAGCGCCCGGGTCTGGAGCTTGAACGCCGTAACCTTCTCCACGAGGTTCATCACCTCGGCGTTTACTTTCGTTGCAGCGGCGTCCGCGGTGAACGTAACAAATATGTCCGCTCGCGCGCTCAGCCCCTGGATGCCGGACGAAGGAACGTCGTAGGAGAGCTCCGCCTGTCCGAGCCGGAACCTGCCTTCTTTCTGCGTTTCGACGCGGGCCTCGATAAGGATCGACTGGCCTTTTTCCGCGTCCAGCGTCCCCAGGTCCGCTACCACGGCGTTGCCGCTCAGCGCTTTCTTGCTGATCTCGGCGATCATGGGGAACGTGACGTACGCCTTTACCGGCCTCACTCCTGGGCTCATGCGGGCCGTCAACTTTACCCGCGTCGCGGCCACGGACTGCATGCCGGCGACCTCCTGCTGGAATACCTCGAGAATTGCTTCCGGGGTTTCGATCCAGTGCGAATCGCCCCTCGACGCTTCAGCGATTTGGAGCAGGATTTTTTCATTCCAGTCCTGGCCCATGCCGACGGTCGTGATTGCGACGCCCTCTTTTCCCGCCTCGTCCGCGAGCTTGATACAGGCTTCTTCGTCATCCCAGGTCTGGCCGTCCGTGAGCAAAAGGACCCGGTTGACGCGGCCTTGAGCAAATCCCTTCCTGACCTCGGCAAGACCTGCCTTAAGCCCATCCGAGATCTGCGTGCCCCCGCGGGCTATCACGCCGGCGATGCGCTTCTTGATCTCTTCGCGGTCCTTTACCGGCTTGCTCGGAAAGATCGTTTCCACCTGATCGTCGAAGATAGTGATGGAAAGAAGGTCTTTGTCGCTCAAATGGTCCACAACGCGGCCGACCGCTTCCTTCACCTTCTCCATCTTCTCTCCTTCCATGGAACCGCTCCGGTCCAGGACCAGGGCGAAGTTCGAAGGCATACCGCTTCCCCTCGTCTTTTTTTCTGCCGAGATACTCACCAGCGCGTACACCGCCTGCTCGCCCGCCGCAATGGGCAGTACGTCCTTACTCATGCTGATCTTCACATCCAGTTCGTTTTTCATTTCGCTTCCTCCTTTCTTCTCCACATTCCGCAATCCATGATTTTAAAAAACGTTCACGACCATAGCCGTGATGTTGTCCTTCCCGCCGTTCTCATTCGCGGCCCGGACAAGTTCCTCGCACGCGGCCTTGCCGTCTTTTTCCGCTGCGCAGATCCGATGCAGGTCCTCGTCAACCACCTCTCCCCAGAGCCCGTCGGTACAGAGAAGGAGCATGCCGCCTTTTTTGAGCCGCACCTGAAAGGTGTCTACCTTGACGTTTTCCTCGTTTCCCACGGTCCGGTAGAGAAGGTTCGACTTGGGATGGTTTCTCGCTTCCTCTTTTTTCAGCCTTCCCGCTGCCACCAGCTTCGCCACCAGGGAGTGGTCTTCGGTGATCTGCCTGATAGACCCGTTTTCGATCCAGTAGGCCCTGCTGTCCCCTACGTTCGCGATATACGCGCTTGTACCGACAATCAGCGCGGCGCAGAGCGTGGTACCCATGTCCGAGCGCTTTCGGTCACCTTCCCGCTTGACCGCCCGATTCGCTTGTT
>JBGPHF010000267.1:0-3480 GCA_041484215.1 Nitrospirota bacterium | reverse complement strand
TTCAGGTCCAGCTTTTGATTCAGACTGGAATTCAGGGCAACCGTGGCATGCTGGATAGTCGTGATATCATCTTCTGATAAATCGTTCAATTGGGAGAACGTCTGATAGCCGTTTCCCCTGCTGCTCTTTTCATACCCCAGGGCAAAGAGCATATTCGTTTTATCGGTCAGGTCATAGCTCAGCTTCGTATAGACATTATCTTCCGAAACATGAAACTGCGGCATCAAGCCGTCCGTTTGCAGCCTTCCCGCGGTCAGATAATAGCCGAAGCGGTCCTGCTTGCCCCGGGCCTCGGCTCGGAAATCTTCCGTGCTCCTCGTGCCGTAAGACGCGGAGAGCATACTGCCCTGATTGTCACTTCTGCCCGTCTTGGTGATGATGTTCACCACGCCCCCGAGAGCCGAACCCCAGGCTGAAGACGCAGGGCCTTTGATGATCTCTATCTTCTCGATATTCTGCACCGGGATAAAGCCCACATCGACGTTGTTGTCGCTAAGATTGTTTAAAACGACCCCGTCGATGATCACGGTCACATTAGGAGCATCTGAACCCTGAATATTAGCATTTGCACCGATGCCGGGGTCTCCGAGCATCAACACCTGGACCCCGGTTACCGTGTTCAGTACCTCGGCGAGCGTATGGGCGTTCATGAGCTTGATGTCCGAGGCAGTGACAACGGTGATGTTCTCGGCGGTCTTGGACACGGGCTTCGGGCTCCTGGTGGGAGATTCCACCACGAGTTCTTCCTCCTTGAAATACATCAGAAGGAAATTTTTTTCTTCGGAAGATTGCGCGAAAGCGGGAATAACGGTAGAAAGGAAGGAGCACGTGACAAGCGAAAAAGCGAAGACCGCGAGCAGACAGCGTTTGCCGCGGCTACCGGCCTCTGACCGGTGAAAACAGCTTCGTCGGTAATCCAGCAATACTTTGTCCCCCGTGAGCGAGTGAGATATACTCTTACCGGTTGATGACGACAAAACGTTTTATTGTGCGCGCGAAGCCGAAGCCCTTACTTCTTCGCTCGTGCGTATATAATAGCCATTGTATCAGAAAAAAAATTCGATTGACAGCTTTTTTTGCATCCGCTGGAAAAACTGGTTGACGGGCGGCGAGCCTCTATGGTAAGGTGCTTGATGGCGAACGCAAAGGTAAAACCGAGGTTAAACTACACGCTCCTGTGCGACGATGTGCGTCAGGAACTGGGCGGCAAATTCAGCCTCATGGGACTGTTCGAGAGCATCTACGCGAATGTCTTCCCCGCCGTGCATCCGCGCTTCGCCATTGTGAACGAGTGGATAGGCGGCAAGGGAGAGTTTCTGGTAAAAATAAGGCTTCTCTCTCCCAACAAAGAAGAAATCCTGTCGGAATCAGAAACGAAAATAAACCTCTTCTCGGAAACCCAGCGCCATCGGGACATTTCCGTCCGGTTCAATACGACCTTCAACGCCCCCGGTTCCTACTGGATCGAGACCCTGCTCGACGGAGAACGGGCCGGCCTTATCCACCTTTCCGTTCAAATGGTAACCGATAAAAACGTACACTGAACTCCTTCACTCGATCGTGATAAACGGCGAGACGCCCGCTTTTTCCCTGAGCTCTTTTTGCAGTTTCTCCGCCGAAGCCTTGTTCGTGAAACTGCCCAGCCGCACCCGGTACCATGTACCCTTCCCCGGCAAATCCGAAGCCACGATAAAGGCGGCGTAGCCTTGCTGTTTCATCTTCTTGATATCCGACTCGGCGTCCCCTTTTTCCGGATACGAGGCTATCTGGAGCGTATACCGCAGTTTGGAATTCTGCGCCGGCGCTGTCTCTTGCTTTTCTGAAGTCCTTTGTTTGGCTGCGGGCGGTACCGTTGCCGATGTTTTGTTTGGGCCGGCTTTTTTATCCGGCTGTTTTTCTTTTTTCGGTCCCGCCGCGGTTTTTTCCTTCAGCCGCTCGCCTTCGTCCGCCTTTTTTCCCTCGTAAACCGGTTTCGACTTGAGCTCAAGCGACACGGTTTTATCGTCCTTGGCCGTGAGCGTTTTATAGAACGTGAAATCCTCGGGTTTGGGAAGATTTTTGGAAACGATTTCCGGAAGCGCAGGCATGCTCTCCCCCGGGGCGCCGGACTTGTTCTGGTACTTGCCGACGTAATAGCCGAGGAAGAAAAACCCGAGCATAAGCGCCAAACCGATTGGGATCATGAGCATGCTGGATATGATGCCGCCTTTTTCATTGCTATTCATTTCCGCCACCCTTCATAATTTATCGAGTAATGTCAAAAGCTAACCACAGAGCACACAGAGCAACCTTTAAATCTCAACATGGTTAAGGTTATTTCTGGCCTCCTCTCTATGCTCTCTGCCTGCGCCCAGCGTTTACGAGTGCTCAGCGCGAGTGCAGGGTGTGGTTTCATACGTGCCTCTTCGATTTTTCATACGTAATGTCAAAAGCTAACCACTGAGTCCACAGAGAACATCTTGAATGTATAGGAGTAACTTCCCCCGGGTCCTTCCTCCCCCCTCTGCAACACTTCAAAACCCTCTTGCTTTATGTGCACCTTTTATAGGGCAACCCTTAGGGGTTGCGGCTTTTCCTGCATTTTCGCAGGGCTCAAGCCCTGCCTTACAAAATTCTAATTTAATGGTTTCCTCTGTGACCTCTGTGGTTTCATATTTACCTCTTCGGTTTTCATCTTGCGGTTCCGGCTCGTTACCCTGTTCTCTACTTTCCCTCGCCGGGACCGAAGGTGTACTGGTACGCAACGTACGCAGAAATCAGATTATCGCCATGAATGTCGCTTCCGGCGGACAACAGCACGTGATGGTCTTCCGTGAGGTTGATGATCGCTCCCGCGTTAAAGCCCGTCCGCGATTTTCCGTCAACGACGGCGCTGGGATTATAGAACAGTTCCGCGCCAAGAGTCAGCAGCTTCGACAGCTCCCTTTGAGCTTGCCAGCCGAAAAACCAATAGTCCTTGTTGCCTTCGCCGGGATTTCTCCAATAACCGCCGCCGCCGTAGGTTTGCCAGGGGCCCCAGGCCTTCTGCAGCCAGAGAGGAATGAAAATCCTCGTCTCTCCCGCGCCCAGGCCCTTGTCGCCGTCTCCGGTCGGCAATTCCACGAGAGGAAACGTCCCCGCCATGAAGCGGGCATCCTCGTTATTGATGAACCGATACTTGAGCCCCGCCTCCGTGTCGCCGTACCCGCGCTGCGTCGCCCCTCCCTCCGGTTTGACGTACACAAAAGGCGCGATCAGGTGAAGCATGAAATCGGGAGCGACGCCGTAATTGAACTCGACGTGCGGGGCGGTGCCGGACGTCGCGTCCTTGTCCTTCGCATATTGTGAGGCGACGTAAAACTCTCCGTGCTTATACTCAGCCGGCTCCGGGTCATCGGTGACAAACGGCGGGCCGGCCCAGGACGGATTGGCGTAGAGGGCCAGAACAAACAAACCAACCGCGAACAAATTCTTTCGAACGCGGACACGCGGGGTCCCGCT
>JBGPHF010000266.1:0-3486 GCA_041484215.1 Nitrospirota bacterium | reverse complement strand
GAGGGCGTCGATGATCATGAATACGTACGCCGGCCCGCTGCCCGAAAGCCCGGTCACCGCGTCCATGAGCTTCTCTTCAACGACCACCGATCTTCCCACTGAGTTGAAAATGTCCTGCGTCAGGCCGAGATCGGCGGCTGTCGCGCTCTTTCCACCTGCAAGCGCGGCCGCGCCCGCAAGCACGAGCGCGGGCGTATTCGGCATCACGCGAACGACCCGGGAGCCGTCCTTGAGCGCTTTTTCGATTTTTGCGATCGGCACCCCCGCCGCAATCGAGACGATGAGCTTTGTCCCATCGACAGCAGGCGCGATCTCAGCGAGGACCTTTTCGATCACCTGGGGCTTCACGCTTAAGATGACGATTGCCGCATCACGCATCGCGTCGAGGTTGCTTTTCTGTATAACGATGCCGTAGGTTTTTTTCAGATGCTCAAGCCGTTCCGGGGAAGGGTCGGCAACGAGAATCTGACCGGCTTTTGCCGTGCCGGCCGCGATCAGGCCCTTTACAAGCGCCTCGGCCATGTTCCCGCCGCCCAGAAACGCGATCTTGTTCTCTAACAACATGACACCTCCTGTTTTTGAACGCTCCGGTCTCAGATCATAACACGTTAAGTCGGACGCGTTTGGAATTCAATGATGCCCGGTTTTGCCCGGCAACAACAGGGATAAAAGTATTTATCACATATATCACGGGCACAGTGAAAAGGAGAACAACCGAGGCCATCAGGAACACGTACAGGTCGTTCTGAATCACGACAGGTTCTTTAAAAAATATGTCCGTGACTTTAACTACAGAAAGGTGTGCATACGGGTAAAGAGGGATATGAATCCCAAAAATGATAATGGCATTTTTCCCGAGGTACGACAAAACAGCCTGCTGCGGGAAAAAAGAGGCAAGACATCTGGAGAAATAGATGCCAGCCAGCGCTGCTCCGTAAAAATAAAAAAAGTTGCCGAGACTGTTTGAATTCATATCGACTCTGCCGTTCAGGTTCGAAAGGAATGCGCAGACGACGGCAGAGAAGGCGAGCAGGAGCCACTCCGCGTTTCGGCTGCCGAATTTCGAAATGTCCGGGGTCTTCCAGGAGATTCTGCAGAGATAACCTGTTCCATAGAAAACAAGTGACGTTACAGCCGTGTCGAGCGACCAGGGCAGCCTCGTGTGCCCGCTGATGCTCAAATAATATCCACCCAGTGATGCAGCGATAAGCGCTGTTCCAATTTTTACGGTGTTTGAACCTGTGAATTTGACGAGAGAAAAAAAATAAAACTCCGTAATAAGCAGGCACGGGAGAAACCAGAGGGCTATGTTGATCGAACCAAGAGACTCTCCGTTTGCGCGCAGCATGCGCGCTATTATTTCCAAAAACCCGGGCTTAAAACCATCCACGGCCAATATCGACACGATGCTCATGCCAGTCTCGTTCGATATGCTAATGAGAATAACCACATAGGAAATGGAAAAAAAGAAAAAATAGGGAACGAATCGCGTCCTCACCTTGTTTTTGAGAAAGTCAATATATCCTTCATAGCGGCTACTGCTGAAAAGGTAGCCGGAGAGGAAAAAAAACAGGGGTACATGAAAGGAATAAATATACATGAGTACAGAGCTGTCGCTTTCGTAGATATGCCCCAGAACCACCAGGCAGATGCCGATGCCTTTTGCCGCGTCAATCCACGCTATCCGCTCTTTTATCATGGAACCGGCTCCCTTAACGCCTTTCTCCGAATATCGCGGTCCCCACCCGCACCAGGGTAGCGCCTTCTTCGATGGCCGCCTCGAAATCGTTGCTCATGCCCATGGACAGCTCTTGCATCGATACGCCGGGGATATGTTCTTGCGAAATGCCGGCTGCCAATTCCCGGAGCCGACGAAAATAAGGCCGCACGTCTTCGGGATTGTCCAGAAAAGGCGGTATCGTCATCAACCCGTGAATAGAAATATTTTTGAGTTTCGCCGCTTCCCGGACCAGCGCGGCAGCGTCCGCTGCGGGCACGCCCGCCTTGCTCGCCTCGCCCGCGAGACTCACCTCGATCAGCACGTCCTGGACCTTGCCTATTTTCGCCGCCTGCCGGTCAAGCTCTCTCGCCAGTCCAACGCTGTCCACGGAATGAATAAGCTCGAAAAGCCTGACCGCGTATTTCGCCTTGTTCGTCTGGAGCCGGCCGATCAGGTGCCAGTGAGCAACGCGCCCGAGCTTCTCGATCTTCTCCTTCGCTTCCTGCACGCGGTTCTCACCGAGGACCAGGGCGCCTGTTGTCACGGCTTCGCGAACCCGGTCGGCATCAACGGTCTTGGTAACAACCACGAGCCTGACCGAAGAGGGGTCGCGGCCCGCGCGCTTGGCGGCTGCGGCGATCCGGTCCATGACCGTTTTAAGATTTTCCGCAATGGACATAAAAGAGAAAAACTCTTTGACACTGATTTTCACTGACAAGCATATGATAAATCATAGTAGCTCATAGCCTTTCTCAGTGTCTTTCTGTGTCAAACGGCTCTACGGTTTTATCATGATCACCGAAAGCATCCTGCCGGTCTTTCCCTCGGCCCGGTAGGAATAGAACAGGTCCTTCCTGCATGACGTGCACAGTCCGAGGACGTGGATGTTCTTTTCGGGGAGGCCGATCTGCATCAGCTCTGTCTTGTTTGCCGCCGCGAGGTCCAGGCTCCAGTGGTCATTGTCGCGCGGCGCCGTCACTTTTTTCCAGAATGAAAAGGCGTCGCGCACCGGTCCCATCACCGGCTCGTCCACCTCGTAGCACTCCGGACCGATGGAAGGCCCGATAGCCGCGATCATCCGGGAGGGCTCGGAGCCGAATTCCTCGCTCATCCGGTTGATCGTCTTCTGGACAATCTTTTTAACCGTGCTGCGCCAGCCCGCGTGCACGGCCGCCACGGCGGGTTTGATCGGGTCGAACAGCAGGACCGGCACGCAGTCAGCGGTCTCGACGCCGACGGCGATCCCGGGTTCCTTCGTGATCAGGGCGTCGGCGTGGACGGAGCGAATGTCCCGGTAGTTCAAGGCGCCAACCTTCACGATATTTTCCCCATGCACCTGGTTCACAGTGACCACCCGCTCGATGCTGATGCCGAACGCGTCCGCTACCGTCTTCCAGTCATCCACGGACCGGGTCTTGCCGCGGCGCGCTCCGAGCCCGTTCGCCCGCGTGGTGAACGCATGCCTGATCGTATCCATCCGGTTGAGCGCCGCAACAGTTACCAAGGGGACATCTTTTGGAATCGTTTTTCCCATACTTATTTACAGGCCCCGCAGGTCTTGCACGCTCCCGTATTGCACGGCGGCGTGAACTTTCCTTCGAGCGCGCGGCTGTATTCATTCTTAAGATAATCTTTCCTCCCGCCGATGCCAATAAAAACCCAGCGCAGGATCTCGTCGAACACCCGCCTGCGCGTTACGTAAAAATCGATGCTCATTTTGAGCTCGCGAGCGGCCGCTTTCCAGTCGTCTCCGTTCTCGTGCGCGG
>JBGPHF010000265.1:0-3518 GCA_041484215.1 Nitrospirota bacterium | reverse complement strand
AGAAGAAGACTTGCCGGAGCTGAAACTGGGGCAGGTACTGGGATCGTAACGTTATCGGTACGAAAATATAAACCATCAAAAGTTCGTCATTCCCGAACGATCTTATCGGGAATCCAGAGATTTTTCTTAACATCGCTGGATCCCGGGTCTCGCCCGGGATGACAGCCATAATAAGGAACGGAGTCAATCAATGAGCATGAAAGTTTTGATCCTCGGCGTGAACGGCTTTATCGGCAACAGCCTGACCGAATATATCCTCAAACACAAGGACTGGGAAGTCTACGGCATGGACATGGCCTCCGACAAGCTGGACCAGTGCCTGGGGCATGAACGCTTTCATTTTGTCGAGGGCGACATCACCATCAACCGGGAATGGATCGAGTATCACGTCAAAAAATGCGACGTGGTCCTTCCCCTGGTGGCCATCGCAACGCCGGCGACTTATGTCCTGGATCCCTTGCGCGTGTTCGAGCTCGACTTCGAAGCCAACCTCGAGATCGTGCGGCAATGCGTACGGTACAAAAAACGGGTGCTCTTCCCGTCCACGTCCGAGGTCTACGGCATGAGCACGGACCGCGAGTTCAACGAAGAGACGTCGAACCTCGTGCTCGGCCCGATCAACAAACCGCGCTGGATCTATTCCTGTTCCAAGCAGCTGCTGGACCGCGTGATCAGCGCGTACGGCATGAAACAGGGGCTCCGCTACACCCTCTTCCGCCCCTTTAATTGGATCGGTCCCAAGCTCGACAATATCCTGGAGCCCAAGGAAGGCAGCTCGCGCGTCTTGACCCAATTCATCGGCAACATCCTTCGTGGCAAGGACATCCAGCTCGTGGACGGCGGCGCCCAGCGGCGGAGCTTCACCTATATCGATGACGGCATCGAAGCGCTCATCCGCATCATCGAGAACAAGGACAACGTGGCGGACGGACGCATCTTCAACATCGGGAACCCCGCCAACGACATGTCGATCCGGGAGCTGGCCGAGACCATCATCGCGCTCATCAAGACCTATCCGAAGTACGCGAAACTCGCCGACAGCGTGAAGCTCGTGGACGTGCAATCCAAGGAATACTATGGCGAAGGCTACCAGGACATTCTGACCCGCGTGCCGTCGATCAAGAACGCCGAACAATACCTCGGGTGGAAGCCGACCACGGACCTCAAGACCGCGCTCAGAAAGACCCTCGACTATCATCTCGGCAGGCCGTCGAAGGAACTGGACGTCTAGAATACAGTACAGAGTACATTGTACTTGGTACTCCGAATTATGTCTATCCTCCTCGCAATCAAAGTCGACGTCGACACCGACCGGGGCACGCGCATCGGCGTGCCGAACCTGATCGCGCTGTTCGAGGAATTCGGCGTCAAAGCGACCTTCCTCTTCTCACTCGGGCCGGACAACACCGGCAGGGCAATCAAGCGTGTCTTTCGGCCGGGTTTTCTCTCCAAGGTAAGCCGCACGAGCGTGGTTTCAATCTACGGCCTCCGTACGCTCATGAACGGGGTGCTGCTTCCCGGCCCGCACGTGGGCCGACGCAATGAAGCCGTGTTGCGCATGACGCGCGATAAAGGCCATGAAGCGGGAATCCATTGTTACGACCATATCCGGTGGCAGGACGGACTCGCAAAAATGAGCCGTGACGAGGTGATGGAAGAATTCGGCAAGGCGCGCGACGAGTTCGAGCGAATATTCCGTGAACCCGCCAAAACAGCCGGTTCGGCAGGCTGGCAGGCGAACGGACACAGCCTCGAAGCGTACGATCAAGCTAACTTGTTGTATGCCAGCGATGCCCGAGGCACACACCCCTTTTTCCCCCGGGTGAACAACGTTGTTTTCCGGACCATTCAGGTCCCCACGACCCTTCCGACGCTCGATGAATTGCTCGGGCGGCCCGAGTATCCCGAAGCTCGCATTGCCGATCATTACCTGTCTCTGCTGCGACCAAATGTCGTAAATGCGCTTACGATTCACGCGGAGCTGGAAGGCATGAAATATCTCGCGTATTTCCGGTCCTTTCTTGAGCAACTAGGGAAACGTGCCGTGCAGGTTGTTAAGCTGGACGACCTCGCCCGAGACTTGCTAAAAAATCCCTCTGCCATACCAGTATGTGACCTCGTCCAAGGAACCGTCGATGGACGGAGCGGCACGCTGGCAGTTCAGGCGTAATTACCGTATCCCTCACGCAGATTCTTTTTGACAATCACCCTCTATTCCTTTATATTTAAATCAGATATACACTCCGTTTTTGCACCACTATCCCAGAAGGAGAACATACATGATCCCGACCGTCGAATGGAAAGACGGCATCGTTCGGATGCTGGACCAGACAAAACTGCCCCTTGAAATCGTTTACAACGATTGCAAGGATTACCAGACCGTGGCCCGCGGCATTAAAGAGCTCTGGGTGCGCGGGGCCCCGGCGATCGGCGTATCCGCGGCCATGGGGCTTGCGCTCGGCGCGCGGCAAGTGTCGGCGTCCTCATTCGATGAATTTATGCCGAAATTCGAGGAAGTGTGCGCCCATATGGCGGCAACACGGCCCACGGCAGTGAACCTTTTCTGGGCCATCGAGCGGGTAAAGAAGTTCGTCCGGGAGAATAAGGACAAGCCCCTTGACGACTTGAGGAGGCTCCTCGTCGAGGAATCCCAGCGCATGCTCGACGAAGACATCGCCACGAATAAAAAGATGGGCGGTTACGGCGCCGTCTTCGTGTCCGACGAGGACAATATCATCACCCACTGCAACGCAGGCTCAATCGCCACCGCGGGTTACGGGACCGCCGAAGGGGTCATGCGCTCGGCCGTCGAGGAGGGGAAACGCATCCACGTGTATGTCGATGAAACACGGCCCGTTCTCCAGGGCGCGCGTCTGACCGCGTGGGAGCTGATGGAGGAGAAAATTCCCTGCACACTCATCACCGACAACATGGCGGGCCATTTCATGTACCATGACATGATCGATCTCGCGATCGTGGGCGCGGACCGCATCGCGTTAAACGGCGACGTGGCGAACAAGATCGGCACCTACAGCCTCGCGGTCCTTTGCAAAGAGCACGGCATCCCCTTCTACGTCGCGGCCCCGCTGTCCACTATCGACTTTTCCATGGAAACGGGGGCGCTCATTCCGATCGAAGAGCGCGATCCGCGTGAAGTTACCCACGTGTTCGGGAAAGTGCAGATAGCCCCCGACGGCGTGAAAGTCTCGAACCCGGCCTTCGACGTAACGCCGGCCCGCTATATAACCGCCATCATCACCGAAGTCGGGGCATTCCATCCGAAGGACATCCACAAACTTGCCGACAACAAGACCGACCGGGAAAAGCTCAGGCTGAAATAGCGACGCATTCGCAGCCTGCGGCCCACTCATCTCACCGTTAAAGAGCAGCGTGGTCACTCGAACACGGAACCTTAAACTTTGGACTCTCTCCATGGAGGGCTGCATGAAACAGACCGTTCTCCATCATAAGCATCTTCAGTTAAAAGCAAAGATGGCCGACTTCCAGGGTTGGGAGGT
>JBGPHF010000264.1:0-3519 GCA_041484215.1 Nitrospirota bacterium | reverse complement strand
GTCACCGGGGCAGCGGGCAGGATGGGCTCCCGTATCATCAATGTGCTCTCGACGTCGGAGGGCATCCGTCTTTCCTCGGCGGTCGAGAGGAAAGGCCACGCACTCGTCGGACAGGACGCTTGCGGCGCAGCGGGGGTCCCCTCCAGCGGGGTCCTTACGGTCGTCATGGACGACCTTGCTTCCGCGCTCAAGGCGGGAGACGTGCTGATTGACTTCACTCTGCCCGAGGCCAGCCTCGAACACCTGAAGGTCTGCGCCGAATTGGGCAAGGCGATCGTCATCGGCTCGACAGGCTTTTCAAAAGAACAGCTCGGCCTCGTCAACACCTACGCGCAAAAAGTCCCGTGCGTGCTTTCTCCGAACATGAGCATCGGGGTGAACCTTTGTTTCAAGATTCTCGATGAGATCGCCCGGACTATCGGCGAGGACTATGACATGGAGATCATCGAAGCGCACCACCGCATGAAAAAGGACGCGCCGTCGGGCACGGCCATGAAGATGGCGCAGGTGATCTCCCAGGCAGTGAACCGCAACCTCGATGAGGTGGGGGTATACGCGCGAAAAGGCATGATCGGCGAGCGCACCAAGAAGGAAATCGGCATTCAGACCGTGCGCGCCGGCGACATCGTGGGCGAGCACACCGTCCTGTTCGCGGGCAAGGGCGAGCGCATCGAAATCACCCACCGCGCCCACAGCCGGGACACCTTTGCCGCGGGGGCCGTGCGGGCGGCCAAATGGGTCGTCGGAAAAAAACCCGGGCTCTACGACATGCAGGACGTGCTGGGGTTGAAGTAAAGCGAAAGGCTGGAAGCGGGACCATACCGGCCCCGAGGTTTTACCGTGCGGGACCGCACGGGAAGGAGTGTCGTACCATGAAAAAAAGTATCGTTCTCAGCCTGCTGGTTCTTTTTCTGTCAATGCCTTTGCTTTCGAACGCTTTTACCGCCGAGCATCCCGGCTGCGGAGGTGACTGCCGCGATTGTCATTCGCTCGATAAAAAAGAGGCGGAGGGAATCATAAAAAAAGGACTCCCGAAGGCCTCGGTCTCCGAGGTCAAGATGGCCTTGGTCCCGGGGCTGTGGCAGATCGATTTTGATGTCGAGGGAAAGCACGGGGCGCTGTTTTTGGATTTCTCGAAAAAACATCTTTTGGTCGTGCAGCAAATCATTCCCGTGGATGCGATGGGCAAGCAGGCCGAACCGCGCAAGATAGATTTTTCGAAGCTGCCGCTCAAGGAAGCCCTGCTCATGGGGCCGAAGCAGGCGAAGAAAAAAGTCGCGGTATTCACCGACCCCGATTGCCCTTTCTGCCAGAAGCTGCATCTGGAAATCAAGCAGGTCCTGGCCAAGCGCCACGATGTGGCGTTTTATATTTTCCTGCGCCCGCTCACCATGCACGGGCAGGACGCGTATAAAAAAGCGCAAGCCATCGTCTGCTCGAAGTCGACGGCGATGCTCGACGACGCCTTCACGGGCAAGCCCGTGCCCGCGCCCGGCTGTGCGGGCACTCAAGTGGAAAAGAACAACGCCCTTGCCGATTCACTTGAACTTCGGGGCACGCCCGCGCTGATCCGCGAGGACGGCATGGTGAACCCAGGCTTTCTTGCGGCGGACAAGCTTTCGGCGTGGATAGACGGCAAGTAATTTCCGGCAGGGTGCGCGTAAAATGAGACTGGTGCGGTTTCTGGCCGCGGGCAAGCCGGCCCGCGGCATTGTTCAGGGCGGCGAGGTTGTCGAACTGGAGGGAGATTTTTTTTCCTCCCCCCGAAAAGGGCGCGCCGGTCTCGCGTTGTCTCGGATGAAGCTCCTTCCTCCCTGTACTCCATCCAAAATCGTGGCCGTGGGCCTGAACTATCGGGACCATGCGGAGGAGATGGGGCTTCCGCTCCCCGACGAACCGATCATTTTCCTCAAGCCGGTGACGACCATTATCGGACCGGAAGAGCCCATTATCCATCCCGCGATGAGTTCGCGAGTCGATTTTGAAGCCGAACTCGGCGTTGTGCTCAAGGATAGAGTAAAAAATGTAAGCGCCAAAGACGCGGCTTGCCATATCCTGGGATACACGTGCGCAAACGACGTGACCGCAAGGGACCTGCAGAAGAAGGACGGCCAATGGACGCGGGCCAAGTCGTTCGACACTTTCTGTCCCGTGGGGCCCTGGATCGAAACGGAGCTTGACTCCGGGGATCTTCTTGTCGAATCGTACCTGAACGGCGCGCGGAAGCAGTCCTCCCGCACGTCTCGACTCATCTTCAGCGTGCCCGGGCTGGTGAGCTTCATATCCAGAATCATGACTCTCGAACCGGGCGACCTCATCATCACGGGCACTCCGTCGGGTATCGGGCCGATGCAACCGGGAGACGAGGTCGAAGTCCGGATCGAGGGGATCGGAAGTTTGAGGAATCGGGTAAGCGCGGAGGTCGCGTAAAAAGTCGGAAGACCTTGAAAAAGATTCTGTCCGCAGATTTCGCGGATGGACGCAGATGGTAAAATAAAAATTCAGGTTGATTTAATTTGGGAGCTTTTAACGGAGAGCGGATGACGAGCGAAACCTACATTCAGTCCCTCTTTGCCGATCGGCTCGGCGGAGCGATGTTCGGCAAGGAGCAGAAGATCTACAAGTTCGAGAAGATCAAACGCGCCAAGCGCGCGGCCCTTGCGGCCCAGCCCGGTATCGAATTGATCGATTTCGGCGTGGGAGAGCCCGACGAGATGGCCTTTCCCGGCGTGGTGCAGGCGCTCCAGAAAGAGGCGGAAAGGCCCGAGAACCGCGGCTACGCGGACAACGGCATCCCGGAATTCAAAGAAGCAGCAGCGCGATATATGCAAAAGATCTACGGCGTCTCCGGCATCAATCCCGACACCGAGGTCCTGCACGGAATCGGGAGCAAGCCCGTACTCGCCATGTTCCCGGCCGTTTTCATCAACCCCGGCGACGTGACCCTCATGACCGTGCCGGGCTATCCCATCATGGCCACTCACACGCGCTGGTACGGCGGAGAGGTCGTACACCTGCCCCTTCGCGAGGAGAGCGGGTTTTTGCCCGACCTCGACTCGCTGTCCGCGGACGTGAAGAAAAAAGCGAAGCTCCTTTACATCAATTATCCGAACAACCCGACGGGCGCCGGCGCAACCAAGGCCTTTTTCGAGAAGGTCGTCCTGTTCGCGAAAGAGAACGGCGTTATTGTGGTTCACGATGCGGCCTATGCCGCGCTCGCTTACGGGGCGAAGCCGTTGTCGTTCCTGTCCGTGCCGGGCGCCAAGGACGTGGGGGTCGAGGTCCATTCGATGTCCAAGGCATACAACATGACGGGATGGCGTCTCGCCTTTGTCGCGGGCAACGAACGCGTGATTGCCGGCTACGGGAACGTCAAGGACAACTACGACTCCGGGCAATTCAAGGCCATCCAGAAGGCGGCCGTCTATGCCCTCGAGCACCCGGAGATAACGGACGAGATCTCGGCGAAGTATGAGCGCAGGCTCAAGGCCATGGTCGCGGTCCTTTCGGACATGGGCT
>JBGPHF010000263.1:0-3543 GCA_041484215.1 Nitrospirota bacterium | reverse complement strand
TGGGGATCTCGTCCGGCGCGGCGTGTTGGGCGGCGCTTCAGGTGGCGGCACGTCTCGGCAAGGGCGCGCGCATCGTCACGATCCTGCCCGATGTCGGGGAGCGCTACCTGACGATGGGTATATTTGAACGGCGGGAGAAGTGATGCGTGATAAGTTCTAAGGAATCGAATTCTACTCAAAGAGGTACGAAAATCTCGAAGCGTTATCACGAATGACACGAATAGGACGAATTGCACTTATAAAAAGAGGAGATTTTGTTTACTTCGTGACATTAGGAGCATTCGTGCAATTCGTGTTAAAAGGCTAAGTCCCAGCTTGTCCAGGTTAGGAGTTCCCTTATGCAAAATCCTATTTATCTCGATTATAACGCAAGCACGCCTGTTGATCCTCGCGTGCTTCAAGAGATGCTGCCCTACCTGAAGGAAAAGTTCGGGAACCCATCGAGCAGTCATCCCTATGGCGTCTCGCTCAAGGCGGGCATCGAACAGGCGCGCGAGCGGCTCGCGGCCCTCCTGGGAAGCAAGGCATCGGAGATCATCTTCACGAGCGGGGCGACGGAATCGAACAACATGGTTATCAAGGGCGTTGCCGAGTCAGCGCCAAAGGGCAGCCACATCATCGCGTCCCGGATCGAACACCCGGCGGTGCTCGAGCCATGTCGCTATCTGGAGCGTCACGGTCATGCAGTCACCTATCTGCGCGTTGATAAATATGGACTCATTGACCCTGCGGACCTCGAGCAGGCGATCACGCCGAAGACCTCGCTCGTTACGATCATGCATGCGAATAACGAGGTCGGGACCATACAGGACATCAAGGTACTTTCCGGGATCGCCGCGTCGCGCGGAATCCCGTTCCACACCGACGCGGCTCAGAGCGTGGGCAAGGTGCGCGTGCAGGTAGAAGACCTTGGCGCAGATTTTTTGACCGTCGCCGGCCACAAGTTCTATGCCCCGAAAGGGATTGGCGCGCTGTATATCAAGAACGGCAGCAAGCTTCTCCCGATGATGCACGGGGCCGGTCACGAGCGCGGGCTGCGGCCGGGCACGGAGAACGCGGCGTTCATCGTCGGGCTGGGTGCTGCGTGCATGGTCGCTTCTGAGGTCATGGATTCAGAGGGGCTGCGCCAGAAGGAACTCGGACAGAGCTTGTTGGAAGGATTAAAACGCGCGGGACTGAAGGTGCATCTGAACGGCCATCCTATAAAGAAGCTGCCGAACACCTGGAACATCAGCTTTGAAGGTTTCGATTCGATAGCGGTCATGGAGGCACTGGGAAGAGATATCGCGGTCTCTCCGGGAGCCGCCTGCCACGGCAATACAGTGAACGCATCGCCTGTGCTGGTAGCCATGGGTACGGACCCTGCGCTTGCCCGCGGCGCGATCCGTTTCAGTTTGGGAAGAGAAACAACAGAAGCTGAGATTGATGAAGTCGTGGAAACGTTAAAAAAAGGCTTGAAAAAATAAGTTTCAGGAACGACCATCGAAATGCCCAAAGAAATACCTTCCGGTTTGTCTGGGTCAGGATTTGTGAAAATCAAATGTCCGGTGAAACCATACTCATTGTAGATGACGAAGAGAGCGTGCGCAAGAGCCTGGCCGATGTCATGCGGGATGAAGGCTATGACGTCGTGACCGCTTCCTCGGGCAGGGAAGGGATCGACCTGCTGAGCGAAACGCAGCCCTCTCTGGCGCTGCTCGACATTGCCATGCCCGGGATGGACGGGATCGAGGTTCTCAGGAGGTTCCAGGAGATGAGGCCCGACATGCCGGTGATCATGGTTACGGGCCACGGCACTATCGAGACTGCCGTTAAGACCACGAAGATGGGCGCCTACGACTTCATGGTGAAGCCTCCCGAGCTGGCGCATCTGACACTGGTGGTCAAACACGGGCTGGAGGAGTCACGGCTTCGCGAAGAGAACGAGGCCCTTAAAAAGAGCATCGAGAAACGCTATGATATCGTGGGCGAGAGCGACGTTATCAAGGCGCTCAAGCAGCAGATCGCGCTGGCCGGACCAACGAACGGCTGGGTATTGATCCACGGCGACAGCGGCACGGGCAAGGAGCTCGTGGCGCGCGCAATTCACCGCGCAAGCAAAAGGGCCGGCAATCCCTTCGTGGAAGTGAACTGCGCGGCGATCCCGCAGGAACTGATCGAGAGCGAACTGTTCGGGCACGAAAAGGGGTCGTTTACCGGCGCGACGGGAATGAAGCGGGGGAAGTTCGAGCTTGCCGACCGGGGCACGATCTTCCTTGATGAGATCGCCGACATGAGCATGGCCACGCAGGCCAAGGTGCTGCGTGTGCTTCAGGGGCAGGAGTTCCAACGCGTGGGCGGCACAAAGACGATTAAGGTCGATGTGAGAGTGATCGCCGCGTCGAACAAGAACCTTGCCGAGGAGATAAAGAAGGGCGCGTTCCGCGAGGACCTCTACTATCGATTGAACGTCATACCCCTCGATGTTCCGTCGCTCCGCGAGCGGCCCGACGATATCCCGCGCCTTGTTCACCACTTCCTCAAGGAGTTTTCGAGTGAATACGGCCAGAAGCCCAAGGTCATCGAGGACGATGCGCTCGCGCTTTTTATTCAGTATCAATGGCCGGGGAATGTACGGGAACTCCGCAATATCATCGAGCGGTTGCTTATCATGGTTCCCGGCCCTGTGCTCACGTTTCGCGACATTCCACCTCCTGTCAGTATTGCCCGGGCCGAGCAGAAAGGGCGGACTGAACTTACCGGCGCACGGATGCAAGGCGGTTCCGCCGCGCTCAGGGAAGCCCGCGCCGCGTTCGAGCGCGAGTTCATCACCAGGAGACTCAGGGAGAACAACGGCAACGTGAGCAGGACCGCCGAAGCCATCAACGTGGAGCGAAGCAACCTGCACCGGAAGATCAAGGCGCTGGGGATTGAAATTTAAAGTTATATTTTATCCGTGTCCATCCGTGTGCATCCGTGGTAAAAAAGTTCATGTAAATCATTATTTCAATGATCGAAACCAATAACCTCACAAAATATTTTGGTGCCCTCGGCGCGGTCCAGTCGATCAGCTTTTCCGTGGGCAGAGGGGAGGTTTTCGGCCTTCTCGGCCCGAACGGCGCGGGGAAAACCACGACGTTGCGCATGCTGACCACGCTTCTTTCTCCGACATCGGGCTCTGCATCGGTCGCCGGATACGATACTCAGGCTGATCCGCTCCGCGTCAAACAGGCGATCGGCGTGGTACCGCAGATGCTGAACCTCGACATCGATCTCACCTGCGCCGAGAATCTCGAGTATCATGGGCGGCTGCACAAGATGGAGCCCGCGGACCGGTCCGCACGCATCGAGGAACTGCTTCATTTCGTCGGGCTCTGGGATAAAAAGGACACGCCGGTGGACCATCTTTCGGGCGGCATGCGTAGAAGACTGCTGATAGCCAGGGGACTTATGCACCGGCCCGGGGTCGTGTGCATGGACGAACCGACAGTCGGGCTGGACCCGCAGGCGCGAAGGATGATCTGGGGATTGATCGAATCGTTGAAGCGGAACAATGTCACGATC
>JBGPHF010000262.1:0-3564 GCA_041484215.1 Nitrospirota bacterium | reverse complement strand
GGTCTTGTTGCTCCATAATCGCCGCGTATTTCGCCGGCCCGCACCACGGACTTGTTGCTATACCGGCCTGCCATTCCAGCACGCCGCGCATGTGGTGGCCTAAAAGGTCCGAAAAAGCGGTATCGTGGTTTTTTAAATCGTAACGGCCGGTTAGCTCTTCTAGAAACCCAAAATGGATCCCCAGCACAAAACAACTTCCCGCTACCTGATCGCCTTTACGGTCATGCTCCCCACGCTGATCGAGATCATCGACACCTCGGTCGTGAACGTGTCGCTCGACCACATCAGGGGCTCGCTCTCCGCGGGATACGACGAGGCCACGTGGACCATCACCGCCTACCTCGTGTCGAACGCCATCGTCATCCCCATGGCCGGGTGGCTTGCCCGGCTCATCGGCAGGAAGAACTACCAGATCGCCTCGATCGCCCTGTTCACGTTCAGCTCCTTCATGTGCGGCTCGGCCTGGAGCCTGCCCAGCCTCGTGTTCTTCCGGATCCTGCAGGGCATCGGCGGGGGCGGGCTCGTCCCGATCAGCCAGTCCATCCTGCTCGAAAGTTTTCCGCGGGAAAAGCACGGCCAGGCCATGGCCATCTTCGGCATGGGCGCCATGCTGGGCCCCATCGTGGGGCCGCTGCTCGGAGGCTGGATCACGGACACCTGGTCCTGGCGCTGGATCTTCTATATCAACATCCCCATCGGCATCATCGCGATCATCATGAACGTCATCGTGATCCAGGACCCGCCGTACATGCAGCGCCAGAAAATCAAGATCGATTACTGGGGGCTCATCTTTCTTACCGTGGGTCTCGGCGCGCTCCAGTTCGTGCTCGACAAGGGCGAGAGCGAGGACTGGTTCGAGTCGAACCTGATGATCGCCTTCGGCATCGTCGCCGTTGTTTCGCTCACCCTGCTCTTCATCAACGAGTATTATAACGAACACCCCATCGTGAACCTTAACGTGTTCAGGGACCGGACGTTCGCAAGCGGCGCCACGGTGATGTTCTTCGTGTTCCTGAACCTCTTCGGGAGCATCGTGCTTTTGCCGATCTACCTGCAGATGATAATGGGCTACACCTCGTTCTATGCCGGTCTCGTCCTGGGGCCCGGGGGCCTCGCCACCATGATCGCCATGCCCATTGCAGGCAAGCTCGTGAACAAGGTCGACCCGAAGCGGATCCTGATCGTCGGCATCGTGATCTGCGCCGGGAGCACCTATATGATGTCCCGGTTCAACATGACCACGGACTTCTGGACCTTTGTCTGGCCGCGCGCGGTCCTGGGGCTCGGCATGGGCTTCACCTTCATTCCGCTCACCACCATGACCCTCTCGCACATTCCCAAGGAGCACATGACCGAGGCCAGTTCCCTGTACAACCTGCTCCGAAACCTGGGCGGAAGCGTGGGCATCGCGTTCACCACCACCATCCTCGGAAGACGCGCCCAGTTTCATCAAGCCAGGCTCGTGGAACATCTTTCTCCCCTCGACCCGGCCTATAACTTCATGCACGATAAAATAGGTTCGTTCCTGGGCTCGCAGGGCCTTCCCGCGACCGCCGCCAACGGCATGCTGTACCGGGAATTGATCCGGCAGTCGACGACCCTTGCCTTCACCGACGCGTTTCTTACCATCTGCGCCCTCATCCTCTGCGTGCTGCCGCTGGTCTTCATCATGCAGCGCGCGGCGCCCGCGAGCGCCGGTCCGCCGCCGGAAGCGCATTAAGACCCGTCTCCCATTCCTTCGACCCTTTGTTCACGTTGCCGTTTCAAAAAAAAGCTCGGCCCGTTCCCTCGCTTCATCCACACTGGCGCTGCTCTGGATACGGGAAGCCAGGAGGTGTCCGAATTGAAAGTTTTGCGCGAAGTAATGGGAGAACTCCTTGAGCCTGCCCAGCCGGTATATGGGCCGGAAAAGCCCGTTCAGATGCTCGATGAAGTCGTTATACAGCGCGGGCAAGGAAACCGCCGGCTCCGCAAGAGCGCTGCCGTACACCTCCCGGGCGATTTCGGCGAACAGCCACGGCTTTATCACCGCCCCGCGGCCGAGCATCAGGCCGTCGGCCCCCGAGACACGCAGGCAATTTTCCGCGTCCTGAACCGAGAAGATGCCGCCGTTTGCGATAACGGGGATCGTGACCCAGTTTTTTATTTTGGCGAGATACTCCCACCGCGGCCTTCTGGCGAAGGACTCATGTTTGAGCCGGGCGTGGACCGAGAGCATATCGATGCCCTCGTCTTCGAGCAGGGCGCAGAAGGCCTTTAATTTTTGCTCATCCAGCTCGGCGCCGATCCGGATTTTGGCCGTTAGCGGCAGCCCGGTGCGCTTCCTGGCCTCCGCCACGATGCGGCGGACTTCCTCCGGCCGTTCCATCAACACGATGCCCGCACCGATCTTGCTCACCGCGGGGGCCGGGCAGCCCATGTTCAGATCGACGGCATCGGCCTTGAGCGCATGCAGCGCGTCGATGGCGCGGGCTAGTTCTCCGGCTGATGCGATCAGGAGCTGATAGGACAGCGGTCTTTCCGAGACGGTCCTGATCAGGTAGGGAGAGACCGTCGCATTTTCCGTGGGCAGCCTTTTCGCCCCGAGCATTTCCGTCGAGAGCAGACCGACCCCGCCGAACCCGCACATGATCTGCCGGAGCGCGCTGTGGGTAAGGCCCGCCATGGGCGCCAGGAGGACCGGCGGCTCTATTTTGAGCTCTCTAATTTGAATGTGCTTTCGGCGTGTTTGCATTCCGCTCTCTTTCCCGATGTATGGTTCTTTCCCGCATGATTGTAACCAATGCTCGGGTGATTATCAACCCAAAAACAACGGACCACGCGCCCAAACAACGCCTTGCAAACCTCTCCCCAATAACGATAATCCTTGACAGGTGAACAAGTGTTCACTTATAATAGGGTAACTTACCCTCGGGAGAAAAACCATGCTTATAAATACACGTTCCCTTCCCGCCTCGCCCTGCTTCACGGTTATCGGCGCGCTGTCGCCGCGCGGTTCAAAAGCGCCGGACGTCGGTGTGCTCGGCTCCATCGAGGCCGGGTTCCCCTCCCCCGCCGAAGAAGAGCTGGTGGACACCCTTTCCCTCGACGACCTTCTCATCCAGAACCGCGAGGCCACGTTCCTCTTGAAAGTGTCGGGCGACTCCATGACCGGGGCCGGCATCCTTCCCGGCGACATGGTCATTATCGACAAGGGCCGGACGCCCAAGAGCGGCGATATCGTGATCGCGCAGGTGGACGGCGAGTGGACCATGAAATTTCTCCGAAAGCGGCGGGACGACGTCGTTCTCGTGGCGGCAAACCCCAAGTACCAGCCCATTCGGCCGAAGCACGAACTCAAGATCGCCGGGGTGGTGACCGCGGTGGTGAGGAAGTACCAGTGACAACGCTTTCTCATGAATTCATTTAAGACACCTTTCAGTGGACACAGCCGCGATATTTATATAAAATGCGCGTAGGTTGAAAGCATAGCGTTGAAAGGAGGTGGGGTAATGGGCCAGACCAAAGATTTTTTCAGGGAAAAGAAGGCGTGGTCAGCACTGAAGGATGAAATCCTCGGTTACT
>JBGPHF010000261.1:0-3571 GCA_041484215.1 Nitrospirota bacterium | reverse complement strand
TACCGCATCCTGACGGAAAAACGCAAGGTAGATCCGCACCCCGTGAGCGAGGCGACGGTCACCGTCGAAGTCGGCGGGAACGTCGAGCATACGGCGGCTTGGGGGAACGGTCCCGTGAACGCCCTGGACAAGGCGCTCCGCAAGGTCCTCCCAAAATATTTTCCCGGACGGGGGCTCGAAAACGTCCGGTTGCTCGACTACAAAGTTCGGGTGCTGACCGCGGCGGAGGGTACGGCCGCGCGTGTGCGCGTGCTGATCGAGTCCGGCGACGGGAAAAATAAATGGGGCACGGTGGGAGTGTCCGAAAACGTGATCGAAGCAAGCTGGCAGGCCCTTGTCGACAGCATTGAATACAAGCTCCTGAGGACAAAGAAAAAAAGCTGAAAACGGGAAACAGATTTTGCCGCTAAGGCACCAAGGTACGAAGACATCAAAAGATTATTATTTCTTAGTGTCTTAATGTCTTTGTGGCAATTCGGTTTCGAGGTTTAATCATGATCGAAGAAGAAGGCTTAGTAGCTGAAATAGACGGCGATTTGGCCAAGGTGGCGATCCTGAAAAAAAGCGCGTGCGAACAGTGCGCCGCGGCCGGAGTCTGCCACCCCGGAGAGCAGGAGCTCATGGAGGCCGCCAATCCGCTCGGCGCCGTGAAGGGCCAGAAGGTCAAGATCGTGCTTGCGCCTCAGGTGTATCTGAAAGCGTCGATCATTCTGTACGGTTTGCCGATGGCGGCGCTCGTCGGCGGGGCTATTCTTGCCAAAAACCTTGCCGTGAAGTTTTCCGGTGAACCGAACTCCGACTTATGGGCCTTCCTCGGCGGTGCCGCGTGCCTGGTTATATCGTTCTTTTTTATCCGCATGTACAATCAAAAAATCGAAAAAACCGGGAAATACAAACCCGTGATCGTCGAGATACTTTCATGAACGATCAACTGGGGTCCGTTTTATGAGAGTGATTAAAACTCCCGATGAAGCGAGGAGGCTGGCGCGGACTATTCTTTCCGATATCCTTCTGTACAACCAAGCCAAGGTGAAGGAAGGCATCGAGAAGGACAGTCTGTTCGATGTTTTGAAGGAAGAGCTCGCGGAGGGGAAAAAATATTACGAAAGCATGGTGGAGCTGGAAATACGCGACGCGACCAATTTTTTCAACGAAGCGGTGGTCGATGTGCTGCTGAAACAGGGCGGAAAAATAAAGTCCGAGATATGGTAGTATTGTCATAAGATCGTCGAAATCTTCTTTCAGGAGAGTGTCTTATGAAAAATGCCGAGTTCAAGGAAATCCGTAATATTGCCATACTCTCCCACGGCTCCGCAGGTAAAACATCGCTAGCCGACGCCATGCTGTACGCGGGAGGCGCGGTCGACCTTCAGGGCAGCGTCGACAACGACACTTCGGTGTTCATGCACGAGCCCGAAGAAACCGCCCGGAAAATCACCATCACGTCAGCCCTGGGTTTCACGGACTGGAAGGGCGTGCGGATCAATATCATCGACACTCCCGGCTACATCAATTTCCTCGAGGAAACCAAAGGGTCCCTGCGCGCCGTGGACGGCGCCGTCCTCATTGTCTCGGCAATCTCCGGCGTCAAGGCCGAAACCGAAAAAATCTACAAATTCGCCTGCGATTCCGAAATTCCGCGCATTGCCTTCGTGAGCAAGCTCGACAGGGAACGCGCTGATTTCTTCCGCGCCGTGGGCGACATGGAAAAGTACTTCTGCAAGGGCGCCTTAGTGCTTCAGCTTCCGATCGGCCTTGAGGACAGCTTCCGGGGCGTCATCGATCTTATTAAAATGAAGGCACTCTTCTTTTCCGCGGACGGCAGCGGAAAGACGGAAGAAAAAGAGATCCCCGGAACCATGAAGCAGGACGCGGACGCGTATCGCAAGAAGCTCGTCGAGCAGATAGCGGAGACCGAAGACGGTTTGCTCGAAAAGTATCTCGACAAAGGAGACCTCTCGCAGGAAGACCTCATCGCCGGGCTCAAACACGGCACACTCGGGGGCGGCCTGCTGCCGGTCTTGTGCGGCTCTCCGGTCAAGAACATGGGTATTCAGCAGCTCATGGACGCCGTGGTCACCTGCCTCCCGTCCCCAGTCGAGCGGTCCGGCATTGTGGCGATCAAGGGCAAGGACCCGAAGACGGACAAAGAAACCGTGCGCAAGCCCTTGCCGGACGAACCGCTTGCGGCGCTGGTGTTCAAAACCGTCATTGATCCTTTTGCCGGCAAGCTTTCAATGGTGCGGGTCTTCTCCGGAACACTCAAGGCTGATTCCCTTGTCTATAACTCCTCGAGGCAGCTCAAGGAAAAAATAGGCTCTCTTTTTCACGTCCAGGGCAAGAAACAGGTCTCTGCACCCGCCCTTACCGCGGGCCAGATCGGCGCGATCGCCAAACTCAAAGACACGCTTACGGGCGACACGCTCTCTTCCGAGGCCGGCCCGATCGTGCTGGAATTCGCGAAGTTCATCGATCCGGTCATGTCGTTCGCGATCGAACCGAAATCGCGCGGCGACGAGGACAAGGTGAGCACCGGCATCCACAAACTGCTCGACGAAGACCCGACGCTCCGTTTTACGTTCGACGATCAGACCAAGGAAATGATCCTCTCGGGCATGGGCCAGGTCCACCTTGAGGTGACCCTCGAAAAACTCAAACGCAAATTCGGCGTCGAAGTAAAGATGAAGACCCCGAAGGTCCCCTACAAAGAAACGGTCCGGTCCAAAGCGAATGCCCAGGGCAAATATAAAAAGCAAACCGGAGGCCACGGCCAGTACGGCGATGCATGGCTCGAAGTCGAACCGCTGCAGCGCGGCAGCGGGTTCGAGTTCGCGGACAAGATCGTGGGCGGCGTGATTCCCCGGCAGTATATCCCGGCCGTTGAAAAAGGCGTGGTTGAGGCGATGCACGAGGGCGTGCTCGCGGGCTATCCCATGGTGGACATCCGGGTATCGCTCTACGACGGCTCCTACCACAATGTGGACTCGTCGGAAATGGCTTTCAAGGTTGCGGCGTCCATGGCCTTTAAAAAAGCCGTCGAATCCGCCAAGCCGGTGCTCCTCGAACCGATTATGAGCGTGGAGGTCGTGGCGCCGGACGACACGCTCGGCGCCGTGATCGGGGACCTGAACTCAAGGCGCGGCAAGGTGCAGGGCGTCGTTCCTCAAGCGAACGGCCAGGCGATCAAGGCCCTAGTGCCGATGTCGGAAATGCTCTCTTACGCGCCCACGCTCAACTCCCTCACGAGCGGCAGGGGCATGTACACCATGGAATTCTACGGGTACGAGGATGTCCCGAGCCATCTGGCGCAAAAGATCACGCAGGAACGGGCAGCCCAGCACGGCCACGCCGGCCACATCCAGAAAGAGAAATAATACATGTATAGGAAAGACACCCTCGCGAATGGAATACGGGTCGTTTCCGAAACGCTTCCGAAATCCCGCTCCGTATCCATCGGCGTGTGGGTGAAGGTGGGCTCGCGGCACGAGCCGCCTGAATTCGGCGGCGTTTCTCACTTCATCGAACACCTGTTTTTCAAAGGCACGGAAAAGAGGACCGCCAAGGACATCGC
>JBGPHF010000260.1:0-3582 GCA_041484215.1 Nitrospirota bacterium | reverse complement strand
ATGTTGACTCGGGAAAAGGCCACCTGCATGCTCGAAAGGTCGGGCAGTATCTCTATGTTTTCCGCCCCGAGTTCCGTAATCATTCTTCTCCCGATGCCGAAGAAGAGCGGGTCCCCGGAGGCGAGGAGAACGAGGGAACCGAGTGCGGAATGAGAATGCCAATCACGGATATAAGCGATCGTATCGGGCACTTTGTTAATGACCTTGATCCGGTCCTTGACTGCGTCATACTCGGCATAGCGTTGAAATACCTCATGCAGCCTCGATGACGCAAGCAGTACGTCCGCCGCGCGCACCAGTTCCTGCGCCCGTTTTCCGAGTGGACGGTAGCCGATCCCGACGACGGCGAGTTTATTCGGTTGTTGCAACGATATCTCCTTCATAGGATACAAGATGGACTTGAACGGGCATGCCTGATGTGAGTTCTTCGGCGTAACGTTTCGCCGCCGCGCAAACCGTTGTCATTGCGGATTTTGAGTTGTGGATTTCGGAATGAATAAAATCGTAAATTTCTCTCGTTGTGTTGAACGCTTTATCCCGTGAGATTTCAATGCCGAGCGTTGAGAGAAGAGCAACAGCTTTCTCCGCCTCCAGCGCGCCGTGCCGTACATGGGTATGGGGCGTTCCCATCGCGGTCTTGACCATCTTGGCCCATTGAGCGCAGAGATGGATATTGCTGAACCCGTGTTTCTTCGCGTCTACGAGCGCAAATTCGACATAGTCGCCCATCATCACATACGCCTCTTCGGGAAGATGGAACTTTTTCATGTGCGCTTTTTCAGATGTTCTTCCCGAGGACAAGACCACGGTGTCGAGACCAACGGCCTTTGCCACGTCCATGGACGCGGTTATGGTCGCGGTGTACGCTTCAGTTGATACGGGACGCACGATGCCCGTGGTGCCCAGGATCGAGATCCCGCCGACGATCCCCAGCCTGGAGTTCAGCGTCTTCTTCGCCAGCTCTTCGCCAGCGGGCACGGAAATAGATACTTCCAAAAACGGATTTTGCGCGGTCCGTTCCTGAATCGCTTCTTGTACCGCGGTAAGGATCATTTTTCGCGGGACCGGATTGATCGCCGGTCCGCCCACGGCAACGGCGAGACCGGGCTTCGTAACCATCCCTACCCCTTTGCCGCCCTGTATCGTTATTTCCCGCGTATCGGCGCTTCGTACCGTAGCGACAATCTCCGCTCCGTTCGTAACATCCGGATCGTCCCCAGCGTCCTTAATTATGGAAGCCCAGGCCACGCTATTCGCACCTTCAACCCTGCACCCTGAATCTTGAACCCTGAACCTCACCCTGCTGCCATCCGGGAAAGGGATCTCAACGGCTTCAATCCGTTCTTCATTCCTCAAGAAAAGAAGCGCCGCCGCCTTCGCAGCCGCAGCCGCGCACGCGCCGGTGGTGAACCCGGACCGGAGTTTTTTACTTTTCGATTCCACGCCGCGCGGTCACTCCTTGTTCGTGATAATGCTTGATCTCCCGCATTTCCGTGACCAGGTCCGCGGCTGCAATGACTTTCGCGTCCGCGTACCTGCCGGTAATCACCAGTTCAATGCCCGCTGGTTTAAGCGCAATGAGGTCCAGCAAGTCCTTCACCGAAAGCAAACCCAAATGCGTCGCCACGTTCGCCTCATCGAGGATCACGAGATCGTATTCCTTCGAGAGCAGGACTGCTTTGACTCTTTCATAACCTTCACGGGCCTTTTCGCTGTCCGCGCGGGACGGTTTTCTCCCCAGGATAAGCCCACCGCCGTACTGTTCGATCGTGATCCTGTCGCTCAGTTCTTCGAGCAGGACATGCTCGCTGCATTTCTGTTTCTTGATGAACTGGACGATAAAGGTCCTGAGCCCGGCTCCCGCCGCCCTGACCGCGAGGCCCAAAGCAGCGGTGGTTTTGCCCTTGCCGTTTCCCGTGTAGACCTGCACGTACCCTTTACGCATGATCGTCTCTCATGGCTTTGATGATCTCCCGCCGCGCCTCTCCGATCGTAAGCGGAATCTTGTCGAAATGAAGCCCGTCCTCGTTCTTGAGCCGGTAGATCAATTCGGCGATATGCGGGAGCCTCAGCTTCACCTGTTCCATCTCCTCGGGCGCGGTGAACACTTCGGCAGGAGGTCCGCCGCGCACAATGCGGCCTTTGCTCAGGATATAGAGCGCGCTCAGGAACAGCGGCACCAGGTCCACGCTGTGCGTTGCCATGACGATGGTCACGCCCTGCTCCTTGTTCAGCTTCGTCAGGAGGTTCATCATTTTATATTCGCCCATGGGGTCCAGGCCCGCGGTCGGCTCGTCCAGTAGCAGGATTTCGTGCCCCATGGCCAGGAGCCCGGCGATGCAGATCCGCTTCTTCTGCCCGAAGCTCAGATGGTGAATGGACTTCTTCGCAAAGCCTTCCATGTCCACGGCCTTGAGCGCGTTCTGCACGCGGCTCGCGGTTTCGCTTTCCTTGCATCCCATGTTCAGGGGTCCGAAGGCCACGTCTTCGAACACCGTGGGAGCGAAAAGTTGGTCGTCGGGGTTCTGGAACACGAGGCCGACCTTCTGATAGATGTCACGGGGAGACAGCTTCAGAACGTCTTTCCCGTCGAGCAAAACCTGGCCCTTATACTCACGCGCAAGCCCGTCCATGACTTTGAGAAGCGTGGTCTTGCCTGATCCGTTCGAGCCCAGGATTCCGATGAACTCGCCGCGCTTGATCTCAAGACGGATCTCTGCCAATGCAGCGGTCCCGTCGGGATACTTGAACGATTGAAGTTGTATCGACAACCGCGTATCGACGCTATGCTGATTTCTTTTTAAATCTTCCATATCGCACCCATGACAACGAGAAAAAGCGCTGACGCGAATACTTCCGATGCTTTGAAAGGCTTATGCCTGCACATAGGCATCGTTCCGTCATATCCACGCTGCGTCATGGCAACAGTCGTATTCTGGCTGTGGTCGAAGGCCCTGATCGTGAGCGAGCCGGCCAGCGTGCCGAAAGAGCTCAATCCGCGCCTGATCGTCGAATAGCCGAGCCGGTTCTTCTGCGCCTGATAAATGACCAGAGCGTCCTCGAAGAGCACGAATATATAACGGTAGGCAAACATCAATATCTCGATAAAGCCTTTCGGGACCCGAAACCACGAGAGACCGGCCATGAATTCCGTGAATGGCGTGGCGAACCCGAGTACGGCGATAATGGATACGGCGCCGATGATTCTGTTGCCTATGATCAGCCCTTCATGAAGCCCGTCCTTGTATCCGATGATATGCGCGCCGAGAACGTTTACGGAAAAAAGCGCGTCCTTCCCGGAAAAGAAAAATTTCAGGATAAGTATCATGGCGGCGATGAACAGGGGTTCGGAAAATCTGAGGACGAGTGTGCGCGCCGGCACTTTTATTCTGAAACAGAGGAACAGGCAGGCCAGGGTCACGAACGAGGAAAAGGCAAAGCCCTTATAGCTCAGGACCAGCATGAGGACCACGAGGGCTGACAGGAGCTTCACCCTCGCATCGATGTTCGAGAGCGCGTGGTCCTTGTTATTATGATATGAGGGAAACGGTCCCATGGGTTAGTTCTCTCTCTTTCCAGCAT
>JBGPHF010000259.1:0-3585 GCA_041484215.1 Nitrospirota bacterium | reverse complement strand
TGGACATCGGCTCGGCCAAGATCGTCACGGAAGGCGCGCGCGTCATGGACTCGTTCTACGTGACGGACCTCCTGCGCAGGAAGATTACCGACAGCGTCAGGCTTGCGAAAATTAAAGTGGCGCTGGTCAGCGTGATTGAGTAAGCATGAGGTAAGAATGGTAAGGATCCGATAAAGAGCCTGATAGCGGCGGATTTTTTGCGGTTGGATTTATCCGTATTTATCCGGTGTTCATCCGTCTTTTCAGTGTCTAAAGCCCGAATGTTTTTTTACGCTTGCCCTGGTTAATGCGCTTCAGCCCAGTTCTTTCCCCATCCCACGTCTACCTTGACCGGCACTGCCAGCTTCACCGCCCCTTCCATTTCTTCCCTCGCGATTTTTTTGACAGCATCCAATTCTCCATCAGGCGCTTCGAACACCAGTTCGTCGTGGACCTGGAGGATCATCTTCACCTTCAGTTTTTCCCGAAGAATTCTCCGCTGGATGCGGATCATCGCGACCTTGATCAGGTCCGCGGCGGTGCCCTGGATGGGCGTGTTCACCGCGGTGCGTTCGCCGAAGTTGCGGAGGGCCGTCGATGAGGACGTAAGCTCGGGGATGTAGCGCCGCCTGCCGAAGAGCGTGGTCACGTAGCCGTTGCTCTTCGCGTCGCGGATGGTCTTGTCCAGGAACTCCCTCACGCCGGGGTAGCGCGCGAAATACCCGTCAATGTAGCGCCTGGCCTCGGCATTCGACACGCCGATGTCCTGGGCGAGCCCGAACGCGGAAATGCCGTAAATGATGCCGAAGTTGACGGCCTTCGCCTTGCGCCGCATCTCGGGGGTTATTTCCTCGGGCGGCAAGCCGAGGATCTCCGATGCCGTGCGGGTATGGACGTCCTGGTCCTCGATAAAGGTCTGGATGAGGGCCGCGTCCTCGCTCATGTGCGCGAGCACGCGCAACTCGATCTGCGAGTAGTCGGCGGTGACGAGGCTTGCTCCGTGCTCGGCGATAAAAGCCTGCCTGATCTCCCTGCCTACGTCTGTCCGGATAGGTATGTTCTGCAGGTTGGGATCGCTGCTCGAAAGCCTTCCTGTCGCGGCCACCGTCTGGTTGAATGACGTGTGAAGCCTGCCGGTATTCGGATCGATCATGACCGGAAGCGCGTCGATGTAAGTCGACTTGAGCTTGGAGAGCGTGCGGTACTTCAGGATCTCGGCCGGCAGGGGATGAAGATGGGCAAGCTCCTCGAGCACGTCCACGTTCGTCGAGAACCCTGTTTTCGTTTTTTTGGTCGGCGTGAGCTGGAGCTTCACGAACAGGATGTCCGCGAGTTGCTTCGGCGAGTTGATGTTGAATTCCGCGCCGGCGAGTTCATAGATGGTTTCGGCTATCTTCGTTGTTTCTTTTTCGAGCCGTTTCGACAGCACGGCGAGGAAGCCGGCGTCGATCTTGACGCCGGTCCGTTCCATATCGACGAGCACTTCCATGAGAGGCATTTCGATGTCGCAGAAGAGGCTTTCCAAACCCTGGTCCTTCAGCTTCGGCCCGAGAACGCCCCTCAGCCTGAGCGCCAGGTCCGCGTCTTCGGCGGAGTAATCAGTCGCGATTTTTATATCGACTTCATGGAAGCCGATCTGTTTTTTTCCGGTTCCGGTAACGTCGGCATAGGTTGTTGTCTTACAATTCAGGAATTCGAGCGCCAGGGCGTCGAGTCCATGGGAGGGCCTTCCGGGGTTCAGGAGATAGGAGGCGATCATTGTGTCGAAAAAGGCGCCCTGGACGGCAATGCCGTAACGGCCGAGCACCAGGATGTCGTACTTCATGTTCTGGCCTGTTTTTTTGATCGATGCGTTTTCGAGCAGGGGCTTGAGCAAGGCAACGGCCCGTTCGAGGGGTATCTGCCGCGGCGCTCCGGGATACGTGTGGCCGAGCGGTATATAGAAAGCTTCCTGAGGTTTAACAGAAAACGATATGCCGACCAGTTCCGCCCGGAGTGGATCCCGTGACGTGGTCTCGGTGTCGAAGGACAACTCTTCCGCCTTTGCCAGAGTGAGGAGCAACTCCCTGCAGGCCTCTTCTTCGAGCACGGCGTGGTAGCTGCGTTCCGGCTCCGGCTCCTGGGTCACATATTTCAACAACGACGGGAACTCGAGCTCGCGGATGAGAGCGAGCAGTGCGTGATTGTCCGGTTCCTTGACCCGAAGCGCATCGTAGTCGATTTCGATCGGCAAGTCTTCGCGGAGCCGGGCGAGTTCCCTGCTCAAACGGGCCAGGTGCGTGTTTTCCAAAAGAGATTGTTTGAGCTTCGGCTTCGTGATTTCGCCGACGTGATCGAGAAGGTTCTCTATGGTCCTGTACTGTTTGATCAGGGCCTGGGCCGTTTTTTCGCCGATTCCGGGGACGCCGGGGATGTTGTCCGAAGCGTCTCCCATGAGCCCCATGATTTCGACGACCAGTTTCGGAGTCACCCCGAACCGCTCTTCCACGTCCTTGGGCCCATACACTTTTTCCTTGAGCGTGTCGTATACGGTGATGCGAGGACCCACGAGCTGAAGGAGGTCCTTGTCGCCGGTGACGATCGTCACGTCCAGGCCGGTGGCTTCGGCCTTGCGCGCCAGGGTCGCAATCACGTCGTCGGCTTCTTGTCCTTCCTGGATGAAGACAGGTATGCGGAAGGCCTCGACGAGTTTATGAATGTACGGGATCTGCGGCACGAGGTCCCTGGGCATGGGAGGGCGGTGAGCTTTGTACTCCTTGAATTCGGCATGTCTTCGCGTAGGCCCCTTGGGGTCGAAGGCGATGGCCACGAGCTCGGGCGATTTTTCCTTGATGACCTTGAGCAACATGTTCGCGAACCCGAATACGGCGTTCGTGGGAAGCCCCTGGGACGTGGAAAGGTCTTTGATGGCATAAAAAGCCCGGTAAATGTAGGAATTGCCGTCGATAAGATAAAACCGGGGGGGCGTGATATTCGGCGGGTTTTCTTTGCTGTTCATGGTCCGAAAGTATAAAGGAATCAGTCTTAAAAAACAATAATATAAAAAGTCCCTCCCCCATGTCCGGTAAAATATGCAGTGATTGATTTCGCTCAACATGCTCGCTATTGCTCACCGTATCATGTTGAAATTATTTTTTATTTCGGCTAACCTATTGAAAAGTCGCAAATAAAATCTCTAAAACAATTGGTATATTTATTGCTATGATTTAATTAGAATTATTTATGAGGTCTTGCTATGGATTACAGTGTAACGAATGCAAATTACGAGCGCGTTGTGGCGGTCATGAATAAAGTCATGAAAGAGCGCTACAGTAACGCGTGCTCATGCCCGCGGTGCGTAAACGATATCACGGCCATTGCCCTTAATTATCTGCCTCCCCACTATTACGTCAATCGAGAGGAAAAAAGGGAGCTGGGTTCTCCCTGGGTCATGGTTGAGACCGCCGTTATCGAGGCGATCGATCGGGTCACGGAATATCCTAATCATTCCAGCAATAGACAGCCCGCCCATTCGCGCACTTCTCCCGCAGTCCTGAGTTGACTTTCGAGGGGGAGCATGGTATAAATACCCGGCCATGAAAGCAGTCCCCCTCGGCATAGTAGCCT
>JBGPHF010000258.1:0-3589 GCA_041484215.1 Nitrospirota bacterium | reverse complement strand
GACGAAACCGAAGCCGTCGCTGCCCAGCACGGTCCCCGCATGAATGATCACGCGCTTGCCGATTGCGATCCCCTGACCGATGCTGACGTTGGCGTAGAGTACGGAATCGTCGCCGATCGAGGAACCCGTTCCCACGTATACCCCCGGATACAGCGTGACCCGATTGCCGATGGTGACATTCTCCGCGAGCGTGACGAACGGGTGAATAGAACAGGCGTCACCGAGGACGACGTCTTTCTCGATCGCCGCTTTTTCACTGATTCCCGTGGAAGCGTAGGGTTTCTGATAAAAAACTCCGAGTGCTCGCGCAAAGGCGAGGCGCGGGTTTTTCACGCGGAGGAGCGGCATATTCACCCCCTCCGCGTCCGGAGTGACGAAGGCCGCCGAAGCCTTGCTCTGCGCGAGGTCTTTGACGGCGCTCGCGCCGGCGGCAAACGTGATGTAGCCTTCACCGGCCTCGCGGATGCCCGCGACACCGACGATTTCCGGATCGCCGCCCCCCCCCCAGTCCGCGTCCAGCAGCTTCGCCAGTTCGCTCAACTTCATCTTCATCTCCATGGTGCGTGAAGCGATGCTTCCCTGCTGCTCTTACTTTTTACCCTCACCCTGCTTGTCCGCCTGTTTGTCCATTTCCGTGATGACCTTATCGGTCAAGTCCAGGTCGTCGTCCGCGTAGAGGACCGACGGAACCTCCGCCTTCGACATAATATTGATGGTTTTGTTCAGGACCAGGGACGCCTTTTCCTTTTTGGCGATCTCTTTGAGCACCACCATCATCTGTTGGTTGAACTCGTTGGACAGCTCTTCATTCTTTTTATTGATCTCGCCGGTAAACTCATTTCGCTTTTTCTCGAATTCGTTTATTTTGCGGCTGATGGTTTCTTCTTTATCTTTTTGCGCCTTGTCGTTTAAGAGTTTGGCCTGCTTTTGTTTGGCATACTCTTCCTGCAGTTTCTGAATTTCTTCCGCGTCCAGATCCAGGATTTTCTTGCGGCTTTCATAATATTCCCTCACCGTGCCCTGATACTTCTTGCCGAGTTTCGTCTTATCGAAAACTGACTGGGAATCCACGTACCCGATTTTGCCGCCTGCCGCCATTGCGCTCGCCGCGATCAGGCACAGAGCCACGATCAACACTAGTTTCTTTTTCATGATTGTGCTTCCTCCGGTTTTTTCATTTTTTTATAAATTACGCTGCAGCTAGAAAAGTGTGCCGATCGAGAAATCAAACTCACTCGCTTGGTCCTCGGGTTTTCTATGCAGAATATAGCCCCACTCGAACCGCAAGGGACCGAGCGGCGAAAGCCACCAGAAGCCCCATCCCCAGGAGTGTTTCAAGTCCCGGTACGAGATTCGCCGTGGTTCGTCTTCCTTGCCCGAAAGCCCATCGTCGAAAGCCCGTCCCATGTCGTAGAAAAGCACCCCTTTGAGACGAGCCGCCGGAACGATCGGAAAGCTGTATTCGAAATTGAAAATAACTTCCTTGTTGCCTCCCACGCGGTTCGCCGTTGCATCAATAGGGCCGACCGTGCCGTACCGGAAACCGCGGACCGTTCCGGTGCCGCCTACAAAGAACCGCTCGCTGATGGGTATGGGCTTTTCGTTCAGGGAGCCGACCGAACCTACCCTGCCCCTGGCCATAAACACCGTGTCCCAGAAGACCGGGAAGTACCACGCCGAATCAGCCACGGACTTGACGAAGTGAGGATCGCCGCCGAGCGGTCCGCCTGCATATTCGACAAACATGGTATTTCTCGATCCCGTTTTAGGGTCGAGATAAAAATCCCTCGAGTCTCTGGTTACCGATGCGGTAAGCGCGCTTGTCGTAATGGTATTACCGTAATTATCGAGCTGTTGCTGGAGCACGAAGGGAACCGGGTCTAGGGTGACGTCCCTGACATCCGACCTGTCCCAACTGTACTTCAGCGACGCGGATAGATATTCGTCAAAGCTCTTGCCCACACCCAGAGCGAAACCGTCGGAATAAATCCGGTAACCGTCGTACGCCTGCATCTGCCGGTAAACGTCTACTCTGCCCCATATCGGCTCATCGAACAGATACGGTTCCATGAAGCTGAGCATCAATATCCTGTGTTTGCCGCCCCACTGCGTCTTGAATTTCAGGAGCTGGCCGCGTCCGCCGAGGTTGCCTTGGGTCACTTCCGCGATTCCCACGAGCCGGTCCACCGAGCTGTAGCCGCCGCCCACACTCAGCGTGCCGGTCATCTTTTCCTTGACCTTGACGTCAAGGTCGAGCGTGGCTTCCTGCAGCCTCCGCTCGGGAACGATATCGACGGTTTCGAAAAAGTTAAGATTGTTTATTCTCTCATAGCTCCGTTTCAGCGCCCTTTTGCTATACAAGTCCCCTTCATTCAGCCGCATTTCGCGCCGGATGACTTTGTCCCGCGTCTTGCTGTTTCCCGTAACGTTGATTCTGCCGATATTGACCTCGCCGCCCTCCTGAATGTCTATGGTAACGGCGACAAGCTTCTTCTCCTGCTCGATATTGAATAAGGGCACAACGTTCGCAAAAGGCCGGGCGATGCCGTCGTAGCGATCCATGATCCTGTTCACATCGTCTTTAAGTGTTCCGCTGCTGAAAACGTCTGCCTTTTTAAGCTTAAGCTCCTTCTCCAGTTCGATGTCGGAAAGAATAGAGTTGCCCTTGAACGCGATCGAGCCGACCTTGAACTGATCGCCTTCCTTGATATTGATAGCCACGACGAGTTCATCCGGCATGACGTTGGTTGCCATGTCGCCGTATGCGTACCGTTCTTCATCAGGGAGCCAGGTCCGGGCCCTTTTTGTTTCCGTCCTTGGTTTGATGACCGGATCGTCAACCTGCACTTGGATGTAGCCCTTGTTGTAATAAAGGTTTCTGATGGTCTCAAGGTCGTCCCGGAGTTCCTCCATCCGCAGCGTACCGCTTCGTCCGAGAAACGAAAAAAACCAGTGTTCCTGGGTCTTGAGCGGCGCCTTGATTTCCTCCGCGGTGAAGGATTTGTTGCCGGTAATGATGATTTCCGATAGCTTTATTTTGTCGCCCTCGTCAATCGTGAAAACAACATTCCGGTCCCCGCCCCTCAACTCGGAAACGACGGGAACGACAACGGCATTATAATACCCTTCCTCCTGGTATTTGAGACGGACCTTTTCAGCCGCCTCCTGGATAAGCTGAATATTGAACGCCGTACGCGGCAAAAGCGTCATGCCCTCCTTCAGCTTTTCCGAGGTCAATTCCTCATTGCCCTCGAACGTGATCTCGCGGATAAGCGGTTTTTCTTTCACCGCAAAGATGACCTTTAGCCCGTTCTCGAACCCCTCGGTTTTTACCTGGACGTCTTCGAAGTGCCCAAGCTGGTACAGCACCTTAATGTCCTCTTTGATCTGAGCCGGAGAAAATATTTGTCCTTCCCTTGTTTTTATCTTAGCCAGGATCGTTGCCGTTTCAATCCGCTTGTTCCCCTGTGCCTCGATGAGGGTAATCTTTACCGGTTCCGTCTTTGTCGTTGGTGCTGTTGCTTCCGCCCCGGAAGCACTCTGCTGCACTATCAGGGTGAGGGCGCATGTAATGACGAGGACCAGTTGT
>JBGPHF010000257.1:0-3594 GCA_041484215.1 Nitrospirota bacterium | reverse complement strand
CTCTACGTGTTCCATGATGACACTCCTTTCTGAAACCTAACCTTGGAGTGTCACCCTATTTTCTCAAATCTTTGGTATCATTATCTGGTCGCTAGGACAGGCTATTCAATGCCTCAGAATAATGCGTGGCTCGAGTGCTTTGCGATACATGCGCGCAACATAAATGAATTTTTTAGTGAAGCTGCGGATGGCAAGAGCTATATGCGCCCAAGAGATTTTATATCCTGGAGTTTCTCTTATCCTTTCAATAGAGATCTCGCGAGACGGGCGAGCGCACAAATTGCGCACTTAATTTACGATCGAGAACGACCTGAAGAAAAGACTCCTTGGCAGATCCCCGAAATCTTCGAATCTCTACGCGAGCCCTCATTGGTATTCCTTCGAGCAGTTGCATTAGTCAGCCCACTCATGGACTACGGTCAAAACCGAGAACGCACGGAAGCGCTTTTGTCAGAGTTGCCTAAAATTGTCTTTAACCGGCAGGTGAATAGATCCGAAGTGAAGTGATTCTAACCATTCGGATCGAGAGGGTCGCGAAAGCCGCGCCCCTCAGCCGAGCCGTTCTCCCGGCGCTTCGCGCAGACATGGTTGCCGAACTAGGATTTTTCATTGGACAACAGACCCCATTTTGCATTAATGGGACAGAAATATAAGCAAAACGCCGCGGATTCAGAAGAAGAAATAGGGATACCGATCAAACTGAAACAATAGCCCCGGCAGGCCGGAGTCGGGTAGCCTAAGGACACCGTGAAGGAAGCTTACGATCATAAGCTCTTCGAGAAGGCCGATTATTCGGAAACCGGCTTGTCAGGCCAGGAGTTTGAAAATTGCACGTTCAAAAACTGCAATTTCTCTAATGCCGATCTATCCAAAAGCCGCTATATTGATTGCAAGCTGATCGACTGTAATCTGAGCAATGCTAAGATCAGCCATGCAGGTCTGCAAAATGTTACGTTCCTGAGCTGCAAGATTATTGGAGTCGATTTCAGCACATGCCTCCCTTTCCTGTTTGAGGTGAGTTTCGAGAAGTGCAGCCTGGACTATTCTAAATTTATCAAGAACAGACTGAAGAAGACAAAATTCAAGGAATGCACTATCAGGGAGGCGATCTTTACCGAAACGGACCTGACCGGAGCGTCCTTTGACGACTGCGATCTTTCGAATACGGTCTTCAGCCGCACAAACCTGAGCCAGGCAGATTTTACGACGGCACGCAATTACTCGATCAACCTTGAATTGAACACTGCCAGGAAAACGAAGTTTTCCTTTTCCGGAATAGTAGGGTTATTAAGCCAATACGACATCATACTAGAATAACCATGATCTCATGCCGCACTGGACACGCCGGAAAAATGCCAGAGCGGGAAAAAGTAACTTGCATAATTACAGGAAAAACAGTAAACTTTCCCCACAATGCAGCTATTTCCGCGCGGCGTTTCCGACTTATCCTGCGAGCTTCCGCGCACGACCAAGGAGTCCAGAATCATGAACCGATTTTTGATATGCTGTACGGCGGCTTTTACAGCGACCCTGTTCTGCACTGTAAATGCTTTTGCTTCACCGAGAACGGAAAGCTCAGCACCGGCAAAGCAGCTGTCCCTTTCCGACTCCGGCGCAAAAAGCGATTCATCTCTTTCGGGGAAAGTAGTGGAAGCGATGAACTCCGGCGGGTACACGTATGTGTGCCTTGAGAAAAACGGGGTAAAGACCTGGGTCGCCGTGCCCGAGATGAAGGTGACCGTGGGGCAGAAAATGTCTTTTCAACCCGGCGGGGAAATGAAGAACTTCACGAGCAAGACCTTGAACAAAACTTTCGATACGATCATTTTTTCCAACGGTCCCATCTCCCCGTCCGGGTCCGCGAAAGCATCTCCGATGAAGCGTGAATCCAGTTCGTCGGCCGCGGCAAGCGGACCGATCAAGGTGGAGAAGGCCGAGGGAGTGGACGCCTGCACCGTTGCCGAGGTTTACGCCAAGAAAGCGTCCCTGAACAAAAAGAAGGTATCCGTCCACGGCAAGGTCGTGAAGGTGTCCACGGGCATCATGGGCAAGAACTGGATACACATCCAGGACGGATCGGGCAGCGCGGAAAAAGGGACGAATAACCTGGTCGTCACGACCCACGATATGGCGGCGGTCGGCGACGTCGTGACCATCAAGGGCACCCTGTACAAAGACAAGGACTTCGGGGGCGGGTACAAGTACGCGGTGATCGTGGAAGAGGCGAGCGTCGAGCCCTGATTCCCACCCAGCTGAACAGCAAAGCCCCGTGTTCGCACGGGGCTTTTTTTTGCACGCGATTCTTTACTTTTCGCGTTTGATCGGGCATAATGATTCTCACCAGGCGCGCGGAGAATATGCCGCACAGCCCGGTCTACGAATCTATCATGCGTAAGAACGCCTCAAGGAGGCAGGGAATGTCGAAAGAATCAAAAAACGAAAAACTGAATAACTGGGTAAAAGAGGTCGCCGACCTGTGCAAACCGGACGCGATCTCCTGGTGCGATGGCTCGAAAGCCGAGTACGACCGGTTGATGGCGCTCATGGAAAAGCAGGGTATGGCCGTTCCGCTCAAAAAGCGGCCAAAAAGCTATCTTTTCCGCACCGACCCGAGCGACGTGGCCCGCGTGGAGGACCGCACCTATATCAGCACCCGTTCGCAGGAAGAGGCAGGTCCCACGAACAACTGGGTAAATACCGACGAGCTCAAGAAGACCATGCAGGGTCTGTACCGCGGCTCCATGAAGGGCCGTACGATGTATGTTATCCCCTTTTCCATGGGACCGATCGGTTCGCCTATCGCGAAAATCGGGGTGGAGCTGACCGACAGCCCCTATGTGGTCTGCAACATGCACATTATGACCCGGGTAGGGACCAAGGTGATGGACGTGCTCGGAGCCGACGGCGAGTTTATCCCCTGTCTCCATTCCATCGGCGCGCCGCTCGAAAAGGGACAGAAGGATGCTGCCTGGCCGTGCGCGCCCATCGAGAAAAAATACATCAGCCATTTTACCGAAGAGAACCTGATTTGGTCTTACGGTTCCGGCTACGGCGGAAACGCCCTGTTAGGGAAGAAGTGCCTGGCCCTCCGCATCGCCTCGAACATGGCGCGCAAGGAAGGCTGGATGGCGGAACACATGCTGATCCTGCGGCTCACCAACCCCCAGGGGAAGCGGTACCACATTGCCGCCGCGTTCCCGTCGGCCTGCGGCAAGACGAACCTCGCCATGATGCTGCCGGCGCTCAAGGGCTGGAAGTGCGAGTGCATCGGCGACGACATCGCCTGGATGAAGATCCGGGACGACGGCAGGCTTCACGCCATCAACCCGGAGAGCGGTTTCTTCGGCGTTGCGCCCGGAACGTCCTACAGCACCAACCCCATGGCCATGGACACGCTCAAGGAAAACATCATTTTCACGAACTGCGCGCAGACGGACGACGGCGACGTGTGGTGGGAGGGAATGACGGACGATGCGCCGTCTCATGCGATCGACTGGAAGGGACGCGACTGGACGCCGGCTTCCACCGAGGACGCCGCGCACGCGAACGCGCGTTTCACCGCGCCGGTTGCCCAGTGCCCGGTCATCTACCCGG
>JBGPHF010000256.1:0-3598 GCA_041484215.1 Nitrospirota bacterium | reverse complement strand
GATGGAGCTTACTCGCGCGCTTGAAATCGAGGACCACACCAAGGTGATTTTTCACCTGAAGATGTTGAGGGAGGCCGGGATCATCGAACAAGACGATGAAAAGTCCTATTCCCTCACGAAAGAGGGGGCCAGGACTCTCGCTTGTCTGAAAACCATTGAAGCGATGCTGCTCGCCTGAATCTTCTCACGCATCCCTCGGTATTTTGCAAATTCCTGCAACGTTTAGCAGCCCCCTGTGAAGAGCTCTTCACAAAGAATGCCTATCCGTGAATATATTTTCTCTTGTGCCGTTCATTTCTCAAGCGTACACTGTGCTATAATAAAAAACATATTTTTGTTCCTCGAGAATCTCAGCGTTTATCAGATGCATTCTTCTGTTTTTTACCGCCCGCGAATGACTAACCGAAGTCCGGGTTTTCATCGACCTGCCCCCCGTTCGCGGGCGTTCTCTATTGATTACTACGCACGATGTTTTCAAAATTTAAAAGAAGGAGGAGACATACATGAAACGAATTGTTCTAATCGCAGTTGCCATCGCAGTATTGACCGCAACAGGCTTATTGGTGTTCGCGCCCGACGCTTCGGCCGTGCCCACCTACTCACGGAGGTACGGCGTGGAGTGCTCCGGGTGCCATACCATGTGGGGCGCATTGAACGGCGCGGGAGTGACCTTCAGGCTCTCCGGTTATCGCGCGATGAACGGAAAGGACCTTGAGCCAGTCTCGAAGGACATCGAGATTTCGCCGGGCGTCGTCATCCCGTCGACATTCCCGTTTTCAATAATCACGGGCGTGGGCTACGATTATCGCACCCAGACGAACGATTCGTCAGCGGGTGTGCGCTCGGTTCAGCGAGGTTCCAGCATCGATCTGGAGGACGCCAGCCTCTTCCTCACCGGGCCGATCGGGCCGCATCTGTCCGCCTTCATGGAATTTCCGATGTTTGAAACCAAGGAAGGGGAGTTTTTGCCCGTGGGCCGCGCGGACGCCGATGCCATGGGACCGCTGCAATTCCAGACCGAAAAGCCTACCTTCGAAGTCGCGAAGTTCTGGTGGAACAACCTGGTCGGGAGCGATGATAATGTCAATCTGCTCATGGGCATCACCCATCTTCCGCTGGGCTATGCGTCCGGCAAGGTCCGGCTTTCCGTCAACCAGTACCCGATTTATGAGCGCCGCGCGCTGGACTTGCTCGAAGGCAGCCGCAGGGTAGATGATCACATTTCGGAGGATAACGGCCTGTTCAGACTGAGCGAGCCGCAGGGCATCTTCGAGGTGAACGGCATGATCATTCCGGGCGCCTCGATCGCGGATGTCGGGAAGAAGGAGACCTTCTGGTTCGAATACCATGCGGGTATAACAAACGGCTCCCAGGACAAGGCCGACAACAATACCGCGAAAGACCTTTACGGCCGTTTTGTCATGCGCTGGTACCGGCAGTCGCTCGGCTTCTTCGTTTTGCACAGCCCGGACCAGTACAGCGACAATATCGGGAAAGAGGGCAGCAGCGTTTCCGCAAGCTTAGATCCTGCCTTTATGCAAGCGTATCCGGCGGCCGTGGGACATTTCAAAAACAGGGCGTCGAGAAACGGGATCGACACAACGCTCTCTCTCGCGGCGATCGGGGTGCCCGTGTGGCTTGAGAACCAGTACATGATGAACAAAGAGAGCGACCCCACCGGGTACGGTACGGAGTTCAAATGGAAGGGCGGGTTCCATCAGCTCAACTGGCAGATTTCGAAAAAGGCCATTACCTATGCCCGGTACGACTGGATCAAGGGCGACAGTTTCGACGATACCGTGGTGGGCGGCAGCACGATGTCGAAACCGAAGGAAACGGACGTGGTGGCTGGTGTACAGTATCTCGTGAGCCAGGATGTAAAGCTGATCGCCGAGTATCGTCATGATAAATTCGAAGACACGGCAACGACGCCCAATGCGAGCATCGTCAGCAATGGGTACACGGTCCGCGCGATGTTCGGGTTCTAAGAAATCGAGGGGATGGCAACAGGAGTAACGCTATGAGACCAAATCGAATACTGTCGCTTTTGATCTTGGCGGCGCTTGTGTCCTATTTCCCGGGCCTCGCTCTTGCCGCGGGCGACGGCGCCAAGGTTTTCATGGAATCTTGTTCGCCGTGCCACTCCGCGAAAACCCGGCCACTCGACAATATGCATCTCACGAAAGAGCAGTGGAAGGAAGCTGTCGATCGTATGCTCGAAGAGGGGGCCGAAGTGCCGAGGGGAAAAATGTCCGAGCTGCTGGACTACTTGGCCAATACTCGCGGACCTTCCGCTGGGCCGGCAGACACGGGGAAGAAATAGCGGACTCCGTATCGGAAAATCCCAATACAAACGGCTGAAGTTTTTAACTTCAGCCGTTTTTTTATTCCACGCGGCATTGACGCGACCGTGATAACCTGTTTGCCCTTGCTTTTTCTTCGACTATGTTCTAGTATGAAAAAGTGTAATAGGCATCTGGTGCTTTTTACATCTCAAGTCAACCTTTATTCGGAGCAAAAACGTGTGCGATCTGAAAGCATATATAAAAAAAAGCGATAAAGAAGAACTGCTGCTCGAGTCGGTCAATTACGCGCGCACGGATGGCGCCGACGTCGTGCTCCGTAACCTTTTTGGCGAAGAAAAGCGTGTGCGCGGCGTGCTGAGAGAGGTATCGCTCGGTAAGAGCCGGCTCATCGTTGAGCAGTCCTGACACCCGCCTCGCTGTCTCTATTTTCCGCACCACTCCTCTCAAGCGGGACCTCCTGATTCCTTCCAACGCTATTGCGGTGTCGGCCCGACGGTGACCTGGACAAAGTCCGCCGGCCGTATCCACTTGGCGAAGGCGTTTTTCACTTGTTCAGCAGTTATCTCAAGGTACCGTTTTGCCGCTCGCTGCGGCTCGTCGAGCGGCATGCCCTCGACCGCAAGCGATAGAAGACCGCTCGCCGCGCTCTCCGTGCTCGATCGGGCGAGAGGCACCTGGCGGACCAGCAGCGCTTTGGCCTGGCGCAGTTCGTCGGACGTTACGGGCGTGGTTTGCATGGCCCGAAGGTCGCCTTCGACGAGAGCCCGCGCCTGCGACGCCTTAGGCGGATCGCAGGCGTATTGCACTACGAACGTTGAGCGGGTTTTCCCGATATCCATGAAGGACTCGACGGAATACACCAGCCCGGCTTTTTCGCGCAGATCGCGGTAGAGCCGTGTCGCGTAAAATGCGCCCGAGAGCACGTTGTTGCCGAGCTCGAGCGCATAGTAATCGGGGTCCGAGCGGGTGAGCCCGAGCGTTTCCGCAAGCCGCACCTCGACCTGCACCCGGCTGGCGTCGGGCACGGCGACAATCGAGGGTTTGTTGAGCGGCGCCGGCGGGAGTTCGGTCAGCGGTTTCGGCCCCACGGCATTCCAGACCCCGAAGTATTTCTCGAACACGGCCCTGGCCCGTTTCGGGTCCACCTTGCCGATGACGACGATCGTCGTCATGTCCGGCCTGAAGACCGCGTTGTAATACGACTTGACGTCATCGAGCGTAAGAGCCGCCACGGACTCGGGAGTTGCCTCGCGGGTTGACTCCTCATCCCCTGAAAAAAGCGCAGAGCGGAG
>JBGPHF010000255.1:0-3602 GCA_041484215.1 Nitrospirota bacterium | reverse complement strand
TCGCGTTGGATTCGCTGCGCTGACGAGCGCGGAAGCATGGCATACTCGGCCGTGACCCAGCCCGTGCCCTTTCCCCGAAGGAATGGCGGGACCGAGCTCTCGACCGTGGCCGTGCAGATGACTTTCGTATCCCCCATTTCGATCAGGACCGAGCCTTCAGCGGACTTGATGTAATTCCGGCTGATCTTTACCTTGCGGAGTTCGTCCGCTTTCCTGTTGTCAATACGCATGCTTTCCCCCTATGCAAAAAAATAAAATGTCAAAATAAAACCGAAACTTGCAGTCTATCAGGTGTGAGTAAAAGCGGACAGGTCTGACGGATTTCGACGCTTTGACCTTACCGGTCGGGCGTATCGAACCGCGCCGATACTGCCTCAAGCAGCCGTTTTCCGTGAATAATTGCGGTAATAAGAATTTGTGGAGAAGTAATTAAGACGGTAACTGTAGACGAAACGTTTTCCGGAGACCAGGCTACCTCGTAGTCCATTTACTCATGCGCCTTTCGATCTCTTCCTGAGGAATGGTCCCTTCCTTCTCCGCACGGTCTATTCCGCGTTGTATTTTTTCGATAACGTAGAGATGATACTGCACGTCCTCGAATGTGCAGTTATCCGGCAGTTTTTGTAAGAGCGATCTGACTTCTTCTTTGACGGTTTGCATATTATCGATCCTCCTTACGACAACCCGCTTATAATACTATACCGAGAAGAAAGCTAAAATGCAAGGCAATGAGATAAAAGGACGCCGCATGACCCTTGTAAATGAGATTGTCGTTTGCTATAAAAATAAGGACTTGTGTGGTTGTCGGGTTTCACGGGCTCTACCCGACCTCCCGACTCAGTAACGCTTCTTCAAGCGAAATCACGCGACCGGCCTCGAAAAACAAGTCCTTGAGTCTGCGCCGCAGCCCCCGGGCGTTTCTGAGCGCTTTTTCCGATGTTCGCTTCTTTTTTCCCACATGGTGCGCCTCTAAAAGCGCCTTATAAATCGTCCTAAGCTCTTTGAGTATTGCCTTTTCCGTTCGAGCCGGCTTCGCGAGTTTTGACATTCGAACCGGAGCTGGAACCGCAGCCCGCGCCCGTGTGCAGGCGAATTCGGCGCAGGCGCCCGGTTTCCGTTTCACAAAGGCCGCGGCTTTCCCGAGCTTTTTCCATCCGGGCTTCCCGAACACGCGTATGAAGATGTTTTTGCTGTGACGGTGGCGTTCGTAAAACTCGGAGTGGCTTGGTTCGTGCCCGACGGCATGCGCCGTGTCCAGATAATCCTGGATCAGGTGTTCCTTGTTCACTTTGTCTTTCGGCAGCGCCCTTTTGCCCACTGCTTTTATGAGACGCTTCCAGCCGGATTTGCCGAATACGCGATCAAGGACCTTCGGGGTATGACAATGATAGAGATATTCGGCTATTGACGGGCGTCTGCCCAGTTTTTTCTGAAGGAAAATAAAATCGGCGATAAGATGCGGAGCGGAGAGCTCCCTCCGTTCCGTTCGGCATCCCGGCCGTACAAATTTTTCTCGGTTCTCTGGTTTTCGTTTCGTCATAGAATCACCTTCGGAGCAAAGACCGTGATGTCGGGCTCGTTGGACCTACACGCTAAATTATAAGGACATTCCGGCCACTACGTCCCCCAAAAACCTCCATCCCCCAAAAAATCTCTGCCTAACCCAACCTACGGGCTAGCGTCCCCGATCTTGCCATGTGCCGCCGCCTCATTTCAACTTGACACCTTCCTTTGCATGAATTACTATATTCTCATAAGAAAGGTGGATGTCATGCAAAAGACCATCGAAGCCGTATATGAGAATGGCGTATTAAAACCATTCGCCGCCCTTGATCTCAAAGAGCACGAAAAAGTGAAAATCTTCTTTGAAAAAATCGGCAGCGCGGCCCGGACGTCAAGCGGTATACTCAAAGGGCTTGACAATAAAACGATCATGAGATCGCCCTTGCTCCGGAATTTCTACCGGAGGAAGCGTAATCGTGCGCCTCTCGGACCTTCCCGAAGGAACGCGGATTTTCATAGACGCCAACATTTTCATTTATCACTTCTCCGCCGCTTCCCGCTTTAACTCATCGTGCACTGATTTCCTGGAACGCGTGGAATTCGGCGCGGTCCACGGTCCACGGGGTCACTTCCGCGGCCATTGTGCAGGAAACGGTCCACCGCACCTCTAAGGACCGACAAACCGGCCGTCGCCGGGTTTCACGAGCATTACGCTATCCGACTCAACCGCCACCCTTTTCAGTCGGTTACATTTTATAACCGGTTCACTTCCTCCTTTATTCTGGCGAAACTTTGAGGCCTTCCAGTAATTTCTCGCAGCCTGTTAATGGCCCCAGAAGTTGTGCGGCCGACACTCTTGACATCGATGTCAATAATCGGTACTATTCATGCATGAAAACTCACGCTCAATATATAACCGATGAACAAGGGAAAAAGAAAGCTGTTATCCTTGACCTCAAGGAATACAATAAGCTCATCCGCGCTCTTGAGGATTTGGAGGACAAGAAGGCCTTTCTCTCCGTCGTCCAAGAGAAAGCCGTTCCCTACGGTGAAATCGAATCCCGCTTGAAGAAATCCAAGCGCCGCTGATGTATTCTCTGCTCGCCAAGCCAACCGTCGAAAAAGACCTGCGTGCCATCCATCCTGACGACCTCGCGGTCGTGAATGATAAAATTAAAACACTCGCCGAACAGCCCCGCCAACATAAAACAGAAAAGCTCAAAGGCGTCGAAGGCTATCGCCTTCGTGTCGGAGACTATCGAATTCTTTACGGCATCGACGACCATGCTAAAACCGTAACCATCCACCGCGTTCAGCACCGGAAACAAGTCTATCGCTGAGCTTTGGCCGACGATGCTTTGTGCCTGAATTGTTTAACTGTCACCCATTATCAATTTACAAGACGCGACCCTATTGGGTTTTCAAGCGGTTCTTTAAGCCTTCCAATTGGTAGGTCGGGTAGAGCGCAGCGAAACCCGACGTCATCCTTTATTCATTGCCAACATGTTGTTCGAATACGACCTCATTGTCCGCACCCCAATCGTCATGATAAATCCCCTGCTGCACATAGCGATGAAAGCTCGAATGCGGCCATAATTTTGGAGACCTCGTCAAACTATGTTTGACAGGGTTGTAATGAATGTATTCAACATGTCTGGTGAAATCGCCGTCATCTCTGATCTGATGTTCCCAGTAACGCCGCTGCCAGATTGCCTGCTCACCTTTATCGAGATGGGCCGCCGTTTTGCCGCCCTTTGAATCCATCCCCGCATTGCCTGCTGAAATAACTCTTAATCTGACGCCAGCGCATGGAGTAGTTGTTGTCATTTTCCGGCAAGGTCCAGATGCAATGCAGATGGTTTGGTAATAATACAAAAGCGTCGATGGTAAATGGATGTTGCTCCATGATGGACCGGAAAGATTCTCTCAACAATGAAACGTTTGATTCGTGACAAAGGATCGCACGTCGTTCGTGTGTTACAACCGTAAAAAAAAACGTTGCGCCTTTCGCCGTCGATCTTCGGTATCTCATGAAGCCTCGGATGCTGATCAACCATTAGCATTGTGTCGGGTTTCGCTGCGCTCTACCCGACCTACAG
>JBGPHF010000254.1:0-3653 GCA_041484215.1 Nitrospirota bacterium | reverse complement strand
GCGGGATGACGATCGTGCCGTCGAGAAATTCCGTCTCGCACACGTCGGCGATCCTGCCATCGATAATCACGCTCGTGTCCATGATCTTGATGTTCTCTTCCGTGCCGCTTTTAAAAAGTTTCTTGATATTCGCCGGGTTGAACCGCTCGCCCTCCCTGATCCCGATGGTAATGCCGATGTACCCGAAAAAACCGTTCATAAGCAGCAGGATGAAGTTCACGATGCTGCGCTCGAGCGGCACGAGTTTCAACGGGGCCGCGATAATGTTCGCGGTCATCAAACCGAGGATAAAACCGAGAATGCCGCCGACGATGACCTTTAATGAGACCCTTCTGAACAGAAATTCCGTCAAGATAATGAGGATCGCTACTCCGAACCCGATTGCCATTCCTTCGGTTTTACTGACCTGGTCGTAGAGCTGTGTGGACACGTAGTATCCGAGCAAAGTGCTTAAACTAATAAAAAGTATCCGGATAAGAATCAGTCCCATGCGTCTCACCTCCTTTCACGATTATAATCGGTTACTGCTTTAAAAAATAAAATTTCACCCGCGTTTGCCGTGCATCCGCACGCCGCACACAAGGGGCTATTCCGACCTGACCGTTACGAACAGTGTTTCGCCTTTTCTTCGTATGAGGAGCAACACTCGTTCTTTCGTCTTTATCTTCTTCACCGCTTTTTTATAGGCGTCGAGGGTGGAGATGTCCTTCTGGTTGATCTGGAGGATGACGTCGCCCGGCCTGAGCCCGGCCTCGTAGACCTTGCTCTCCGCGTCTATGTTGACGACGACCACGCCTTTTTCATTCTCGTCTATCCCCAGCCGCCGCGCAAGCTCGGGCGTCAATTCGCGCACGACAAGTCCCGTGAGCGCCGAGCTTTCTTCCTCGCGCCCCGTCCCTTGCTCCCGCGGCGGCGAATCGGACAGTTTCTTGGGCAGTTCGGCGATAAGCACCTCAAGGTCTATTTCCTTCTTCTGGCGAAGAAGCCTGACCTTTACGGACGTCCCGACCGGGGTCTGGGACACCATGTTTCGCAGATGGCCGGTATCCTCCACGACCTTGCCGTTGTACTGGAGAATGACGTCACCCTGTTTGATGCCCGCTTTTTCCGCGGGGCTCGCCTTCAGAACGCCGGAAACGAGCGCGCCCTTCAGGTCTCTGACGCCGAATTCATCGGCCAGCTCGGACGTGACTTCCTGGATGCTGACTCCCAGCCAGCCGCGCACCACTTTTTTGTACTTCACCAGGCTGTCCATCACCTGTTTCGCCATGCTGGAGGGCACGGCGAAGCCGATCCCCTGATACCCGCCGGTCCGGGAGAGGATGGCGGTGTTGATGCCGATGAGCTCGCCGCTGGCGTTGATGAGCGCGCCGCCGGAATTGCCCGGGTTGATGGCCGCATCGGTCTGGATGAAGTCCTCGTAATCGGCGATGCCCACGTTCGCCCGCCCCACGGCGCTGATGATGCCCATGGTCACCGTCTGGTTCAGACCAAAGGGGTTCCCGATGGCGAATGCGATCTCTCCGACCTTGAGCTTGTTTGAATCCCCCCAGGCAAGCGCCGGCAGGCCTTTGGCCTCGATCTTGATCACGGCGATGTCGGTCTTGGGGTCGGCGCCGATGAGCCTGGCCTTATAGTCCCTCTTGTTCAGGAGCAGCACCTTGATCTCCTGGGCCTTTTCGATGACGTGGTTGTTCGTGACGATGTAGCCGTCATCGGACACGATCACGCCGGACCCCAGGCTCTGTTCCTTGTGCTCTTTCGGAGCGTTGTTGCGGGGAAGTTGATCGCCGAAAAATCTCCGGAAAAAAGGATCGTCGAAAAAATCGAAAGGGGCCTCGTCCCTCGCCTTGATGACCCTGGTCGTTGAAATATTCACGATCGACGGCGTGGCAACGGCGGCGACCTCGGACTGCGCCTCGCTCAGCTGGGAGAGCAGGTCGAGAGACTTGGAAGAAATCCGGCTCTTGGCCGGCAGGGGGGTTATCACGCCGACCTGAGAAGAAAGAATGAGGCCGACAAACACGCCGATAGCGAGAATGAAGACGGCGGACAGATAAAATTTTTTGCCGCGAATCATTAAAGAGGACCCCTCCCGGAGCGTGATGCCAGTTTTCGTAAAAAGCAAAGCTCATTGTACCAGAACTGAATGAGGCATTTCAAGCCCTTTTTATTATTGACAAAAAAGGCCGATTCCCTATAATAAAACGAAAGCTCGCGGGGCGGCAGCTTCGTCCCGACCCGCCCGAAGCGAAGCGGAACAACGCCGGAAGGAGAGCACTCTTGTCCCCCAAAAAACCAGCAGGGAAAAAGTCAATCGTTCACCTGGAAAAAACCGATAAACGCTGTCTCTGGCACCCCTTTACCCAGATGAAGGACTGGGAAAAAGAGCCGCAGCTCATCATCGAGAGCGGCAAAGGCAGCATGCTTACCGACGTGCATGGCAAAAAATACCTCGACGGCGTATCGTCGCTCTGGGTAACGGTCCACGGCCACCGGAAAAAGGAACTCGACCGGGCCGTGGCGGCTCAATTGAAGAAGATAGCCCACTCAACCCTGCTCGGTTTGTCGAATGTGCCCGCGATCCTCCTCGCGGAAAAACTATTAGCCGTCGCGCCGAAAGGCCTGGCGAAAGTCTTTTATTCGGACAGCGGGTCAACCGCCGTCGAGATCGCGCTCAAAATCGCCTTCCAGTACTGGCAGCAAAAAGGACCCGAGTACCGGGCAAAAACGAAGTTTATTTCCTTTAAAGAGGCGTACCACGGAGATACCTTAGGCTCCGTCAGCGTGGGGGGCATCGACCTTTTCCAGGAAATTTATAAGCCCCTGCTCTTTTCCTCGTACAAGATCGAGTCTCCCTCCTGCTACCGCTGCGCCCACGATCTGACCTACCCCATCTGCCAGAAAACCTGTCTCATGCACGCGGAGCGGATTATCCAGAAATACGCTTCCGTGACCGCGGCCCTCATCATAGAGCCGCTCGTGCAAGGCGCCGCGGGCATGCTCGTGCAGCCCCCCGGGTACCTCAAGAGAATCAGGGACCTGTGCACGAAACACGGGATACTCCTGATCGCCGACGAGGTCGCCACCGGCTTTGGCAGGACGGGCACTTTGTTCGCCTGCGAACAGGAGGGCGTTTCACCGGACCTCTTGTGCGTGGCGAAGGGCCTCACGGGCGGATATCTGCCGCTCGCGGCGACGCTCGCGACCGAAGAAATATACCGCGGCTTCCTCGGCGAGTACCGGGATTTCAGGACCTTTTTCCACGGCCATACGTACACCGGAAACCCGCTCGCGTGCGCCGCGGCCATCGCCAACATCGATCTTTTCCAAAAAGAAAAGACCCTGGCGAAGCTCAAACCGAAGATTGCACTGCTGACGAAGGAGTTGGCGGGGATGAAGAAATTTCTTTACGTGGGCGAGGTGAGGCAACGGGGGTTCATGGTGGGCATCGAGCTGGTGAAAAACCGGCTCACGCGGGAGCCCTACCCGCCGGCGGACAAGATCGGCATAAAGGTCACGCTCGAATGCAGGAAACAAGGCCTCATCATCCGTCCTCTGGGCAACGTGATCGTGCTCATGCCGCCGCTTTCGGTTTCGCTGCAGGAACTGAAACGTATGGTGGAGATCGTCTCTTCCGCGATAAAGCTCGT
>JBGPHF010000253.1:0-3672 GCA_041484215.1 Nitrospirota bacterium | reverse complement strand
GCAACGCCGTTGATAACCGATGTAGCTGCGGCAGCCCGGTACCTTGAATTTTTTGCCGCATCGGCGAGTGCCGTTGCCGCGCCCGAGTATACGGGAAGTATATCGCCCGGCAATTTGGACGCTGCCGGCGTTCTCTGGGCGGTGCTTGAGCCTCAGGACAAAAAACAGAACCTTGCCGTGCTCCGCGCGGTACGGCATGCCGCGGACTTGACCGGGAAAAAGGCGCAAGCCGTCGTCGCGGCCCCTCGCGAAACATGGCCTTCCCTCCTGGGCCTTGCCGCGGCGAACGGATGCGAACAGGCCTTTTGCGCTGATTCCCGGACCGGCAGACTTTCTCACGATGGTAAGCGGGAGTTGCTTCGGAGCCTCGTAAGGACGTCAAGCGATGCGCTCATTTTCGCCGGGATAGACTGGGCAGGGGCCTTCGCCTATGTAGCGGGAGAAAATGCCTCCGTGGAAACGACACGGATCTTCTTTGGAGTCACCGGCATCGGGAAAACCGATTCCCCGGGCATCACGTTCTCCCTGCCCGGTTATGAAGGCAAACTGCTGCGGCGTTACGCAATGAACCGGGGCGCCGCCTTCGTCACCGTGGCGCCGGATGCCGATTTTCCCGTCCCGCGGCCGCACGCGGATTTCAAGGCCTTTTCGCTCGATTTCGCCGTGTCGCCGGACTGGACCATGCCGCTGCCCCCGGTTACCCCTCCCACGCTCTCGCAAGCGGACGTGATCATCGACGTGGGATACGGGATCAGGGACAAGGCGGGGTTCGAACTGGCGCACGAGTTGAAACGAAAACTCGAAGCAAGGGGCCTCTCCCCGATGTTCGGTGCAACGAGAAAAGTGACGCAGGATCTGAAGCTTCTGCCGCTCGAAACGCAGATCGGCCAGACCGGAGTGCGCGTGAATCCCAAACTCATCCTCGCCTTGGGCATTTCCGGCGCCCCGCAGCACATCGACTACCTCGGCACGAGGGCCGAGGTCCTCAGCTTTAACAAAGACGTCGAGGCCCCGCTCATGAAACTGAACCAGACCCGGCCCTTCCCGCGCGTGCATCCGATCGAGGGGGATTTGTTCGTTACGGTGAGGGCATTGATTGAAAAACTCTGATTGCTAAAATGGTTAGCGGGTGGGGGTTCCGGCCTAGGGCTTTTTCCGCGGCGGAAGAGAAAAAATACTAGCGGCATAATCGAATCTTTTATCGATGAACTTTTTAATCGGGGTAAAATCTTTCCTCTGCAAACTGCTCACGATGCCGGCTGCCTCGGTCTTCGTTATGTCCTCGGGAGAAATGGTCGAGATCTCGGGCACAATGTAGGCGCGCGAGCGATCGTAATAGGTGGTCAGTTCATTGTAGAACTCCCGTTGGCACCTGCCGATGTACCCGCCTCCGATCAAGACCTTGCCGACTTTTGCCTGCTGCAGAAACCGGTAGAGATCGACCATGTCGTCGGTGGAAATAGTTCCGTCGTTCAGAGAATCCGAGAAGAGGTAAAAGACCCTTGCTCCTCCCAGGGTCGTGGCATTCAGGTAGGCCGTGTAAGACTCCGCTAACTCGCTTTCTTCGGCATATCCGCCCGGGAGGATCAAAATAAGGATGCTCCCCGCCCGCGACGTTTCGCTGATGAAACGCGCCTCGTTCTCGAACTGCACGTTCATAAGCGCGTATTTCGACTCGTCATGCCGTCTTTTTTTTGAATCACCGATGAAAAGTGAGTAGGCGGGATGGACGACAATGTAGGCGTCCTGCTCCGGATGCATCTTGGATATGTCAAGGGGGCGAATATCAGATAGTTTTTGCAGTTTGAGCGGCTCTTGCGTTCCGGGATACCGGCGAGCGGTGTCGAAGAAAAACCAAGTCTGAGAACCGGGAACAACCGCGGCAGGCGCGCAGCCGGTAAGGAATGCGACAAAACAGGCGACTGCCAGCCAAGCCGCACGATCTCTATAGTGTTTCAATTTGTAGCCCTTGCCTGTAATTTCGAGAAGCAGTATTGCATACTACCCGGTTTCCTGCCGCGTGTAAACATTATTTTGACCCTATCATTCTCGAGGAAGCAGGCGGCGCGAACCGCTGCGCCTTACGAGACCTGCTGCTTTGCATTCTCGAACATCAGCTTTGCCATGGTCTTTGCAAAACCGGCCGGGTCTTTCAGTTTCGCTCCTTCGAGCAGCAGGGCCTGATTGTAAAGAAGGTCGACATACTCGCTCAGCAGGCCTTCCTTCCCGCCCGCGGCAATCAGATTGTTCATGGCTTCGAAAACCTGGTGCGACGGGTTGATCTCCAGTATCCTTTTCTGGGCCGGCACCTCCTGGCCCATGGACCTGAGGAGCTGCTCCATCTGCGGGTCCATACCGCCTTCGTCGGATACCAGGCAACAGGCCGAGTCCGTGAGCCTGCCCGAGAGGCGTACGTCTTTCACGTCGTTCTTGAGCTGCTCCTTGATCAGGGCGAGGAGCCTCCCGAGCTTTTCCTTCGATTTTTCCTGCTCCCCCTCTCCCGGCTTATCGAGTTTGATGTCGCCCTTGACCACGGACTTGATTTTCTTGCCTCGGTTTTCTCCCAGGTCCTGCATGATCACGTCGTCGATATCGTCGGTCAGGATCAGGACTTCATACCCTTTTTCACGGAACGCTTCGAGATAGGGCGATTGCAGAACATTCTCTTCCGGCTTGGCCGTGATGTAGTAAATTTCGCTCTGCGCCAAGGGCATGTTCTTTACGTACTCTTCGAGCGTCGTGTATTTCCCTTCCGCGGTCTTGGTGGACCGGAAAAGCAGGAGGTCGGCGATCTGTTCCTTGCGCGGGAAATCGAAGTGGATGCCTTCCTTCAAGACCCTGCCGAATTCTCCATGGAGCTTGACATAATTGTCGTAGTCGCTTTTCTTCAGTTCCGCCAGGGTGTCGAGCACTTTTTTGGTGATGTTCTTGTTGATGATCTCGACGTGTTTGTTGGCCTGGAGAAGCTCGCGCGACACGTTCAAGGGCAGGTCCGAGGAATCCACCACGCCCCTGACGAAGCGCAGGTACGCGGGAATAAGCTGTTCGCAGTGGTCCATGATCTGCACCCGCCTGACGTAGAGCGTCGGCCCGCTCTTGTAATCCCGGTACAGGATGCCGTAGGGCGCGCGCGTCGGGATGTACAGCAGGGCCGTGAACTCCGAGGTCCCCTCGGCCCGGTAGTGGATCACCTTGGCCGGGTCGCCGAAATCATGGGAGAGGTGCTTGTAGAAATCATTGTACTCCTCCACCGTAATCTCCGACTGGTCCTTGAGCCAGAGCGCCTTCCGGGAGTTCATGGTCTCTTCTTCAATGACCGTAATCTTCTTCGTTTTGTCCGCAGGGTCTTCCTTTTCGTGCTCCACGTCCATCACCACGGGGTACTCGATGTAATCCGAATATTTTCGGACGATCGACTTGATTTCCCAGGCATCGAGAAACTTTTTCTCTTCCTCCTTGAGATGGAGGACCACATCCGTGCCTGCCCAATCCTTTTCCGCCTCTTCAATGATAAAGGAACCGTCGGCCGTGGATTCCCACTTGAGCGCTTTTTTAGTCTTTTCCGTCGCCTTTCGTGTGACGACCGTCACTTTGTCGGCAACCATGAAAGCTGAATAGAACCCCACGCCGAACTGGCCGATGAGTTCGGGCTTGTCCTTAGCCGCCTTCTCT
>JBGPHF010000252.1:0-3675 GCA_041484215.1 Nitrospirota bacterium | reverse complement strand
GTAGCCGACCACGACGCCCTTGTCTTTCAACCCCTGCGCAACGAGATGTTCGGCGATCGCCTGAGTGACCGTTCTCACCCGCGCGAAGGTGAAATCATCGGCAATGACGCCCCGCCATCCCGAAGTGCCGAATTTTATTTTCTCGCTTGCCATTATGAAGACAAAAATATCATAAATGTTTCTTCTTTGCAACTAAAACAAAAAGTAAGGCGCTGATTTTTTTTCGGAAGAAAGAGGTGGGACGCACCGACTACAACTTGATGATCTCGGCCCTCAGGTCTTCACCTATATACAGGAGAGCGACAGAGTTATAGAGAGCGTGCTGCTTGTCGGTGGGGCTTCCGGGGTTCAGGTAGTACACGCCGTCGATTCGTCCCCAGAAAGGCGCGTGGGAATGACCGTAGACGATCAGGTCGACGTCGCCGAATTCCTTTCTAATCATTTCTTTTTGAATGTCGAGCTTGAATTTTCCGTGAATGAGGCCGACGGAGAACCCGCCGAGGGAGAGCACTTTTTTTTCCGGCAGTTTTCCGTGGACGTCGGCATCGTCCATGTTTCCGGCCACGGCCTCCACGGGCGCGATCGTCTTGAGCTCTTCGAGCACCGACAATTCAACGATATCGCCCGCGTGGAGGATCAAGTCCACGTCATGGAACAGTTTGAAGACCGCCTGGGGGATGGACAGCGAAGCGGTCGGAATATGCGTGTCGGATAAAACTCCTACTTTCATAACAAAACCTTTTCCGGCGGAAAAACTCAGATGCCTTTCTTTTTCAATTCTTCGACGAGGCCGACGAGAGAAACAGCGACTTGTTCTTTCGTCCGCATGTCGCGGAGCACGGCGGTTTGGGACTGCAATTCCTGATCGCCGACAATCAGCGTATAGTCCGCTCCGGACTTGTCCGCTTTTTTCATCTGGCTCTTGAGGCTCGCGCCCGTATAGTCCGTTTCCACGGGAATGCCGGAGGCACGGAGGGCGTGGATCACGGGCAGCATCGAGGCGACCGCAGCGTCTCCCAGCGTTGAAATGAAATACTTAGGCCGCAACGGTTTCAACGTCTCGGTGTTCATGAGAGAAACCGCGCGCTCCACCCCGAGCGCGAAGCCGATTCCCGGCGAGGCCGGTCCGCCGATCTCTTTTACCAGGCCGTCGTATCTCCCCCCCGCCGCGACCGTGTTCTGCGCGCCCAGGTGCCCCATGACGAGCTCGAAGGTCGTGCGGGTGTAATAGTCGAGTCCGCGAACCAGCCGGGGATTCACTTCGAACGGAATACCGAGCGTTTTCAATCCGGCTTCTACGGTCTGAAAGTGATTTTTGCAGGGATCGCAGAGATAATCGAGCATAACCGGCGAATCGGCGAACTTATCGGCGTCCATCTTGCAGTCGAGCACCCGCAGGGGGTTCGTATCGTAGCGCCGCCGGCAATCCGCGCAGAGCGAGGGAAGCTTGCCCTCGAGATACTTTTTGAGCGCCTCGCGATAAGCGCCCCTGCACGCCCCGTCTCCGAGCGAGTTGATCTGCAGGCTCAGGCCCCCTATGCCGAGCCGCGCGAACAGCGTATGCAGCATGACCAGGATCTCGATGTCCACGTGCGGATGATCGAGGCCCAGGGACTCGACGCCGATCTGGTAGAACTGCCGGTACCGGCCTTTCTGCGGGCGTTCGTGCCGGAACATGGGGCCCTGATAATAGAGCTTCGTGAGCTGGGTGTCGGCATAAAGCTTGTGCTCGACGTACGCGCGCACCACCCCGGCCGTGCCCTCGGGCCGCAGCGTGAGCTTTTTCCCGTCGCGGTCCTCGAACGTGTACATTTCCTTCTCCACGATGTCCGTGGAGGCGCCGATGCTCCGCGCAAAAAGCTCGGTATATTCGAACACGGGCACGCGAATCTCGGAAAAACCATAGTCCTCGAACAGCTTGCGCGCCGTGGCCTCAAGATGATGCCAGGCCGTCATGTCCGAAGGAAGGACGTCCTTCACTCCCTTGATTGCCTGAATGCTCATTCCAACTCCTTCGTCGTAAATTTTTGTAATCGCTTACGGTTTTCTCAGCAGTCTCCAGGGTTCCTTCTTGACCTCTTCGGAAGCGTCTTTGAGGTTTTTCCCCATGTCTCTGAAGTGCTCGATCATGTCGTCGATGTTCTTTTTATTTTCCCCGACGATTTTGTCCGACTTGTCGGTGATCGCTTTCAGACTGGTCGCGCTGTCGTCGAGCTTCTTCAGGAGCTCGGGAAGGTTTTTGAGCCCCTGGGCGACTTCTTCCTTGCTCGACGTCATCACTTTAATATTGGCCGAAACCTCCTCGAGGTTCCGGACCGTGGTCTTCAAGGACTTCGAGAGGGCCGGATCGCCGAGCAGATGGTCCAGGTTGCCCGCGATATTTTTCAATTTGGCGACCACGTCGAGCGCCGCTCTGGTCAGGTCCTCGATCTTGAGCGATTCTTCTCCCCGCAGCGTCTCGTCCGGGCCGAGCGGCCGCGCTTGCGGCGTCCCGCTGGCCAGTTCCACGTACTTGCCGCCCACGAGGCCCAAGGTCTTGATGGCGGCCTTCGTGTCCTGCTTGACGACGGTGTCCCGGTAGATGCTCAGCGTCACTTCGATCTGGTCGTTCTGCTCCGGCGCGACGCGGACTTCCGTCACCTTGCCGATCTTCATGCCCGACAAGCGCACGGGCGCGTTCTTCTCGATGCCGTCGCTGAACGCGAACAGGACCTTTACGGTTTTTTTCTTCCGGAAAAGGCTCTGGATATCGCTGACCGCGAAAACCAGCACCACCAGAAGGACAAAGGAGAGCAGGAGAAAAACACCCGCCCGTATTTCAGTGCGCCGGTATTCCATGCATGACACCTCGAAAAAGAAATTCTACATTACCCTATCAGCAGATCTTCCCGGTAGTCGCTGCTCGACGCGCGGAACGAGATCGGTCCGTCGGGGCTGCCGGTAATAAACTGCTGGACCACCGGGTCAGCGCTCGTGCGGATCTCCTCGGGCGTGCCTTCGGCCAGCACCTTACCCATGTAGAGGATGACGATCTTGTCCGCGGTCCGCATCGCTTCCTCGACGGCATGCGTGACCACGATGCAGGTGATGCCGAGGAGCCGGTTCAGGTCCGCAATCAGTTTGGTGATCACGGCCGCGACGATAGGATCGAGGCCGGAGGTCGGCTCGTCGAAAAAAACTGCCTCAGGATCGAGCGCCAAAGCCCGGGCGAGGGCCACGCGTTTCTGCATGCCGCCGGAAAGCTGCCGGGGATAGAGGTCCTCGAAATCGCGCAGCCCCACGAGTTCCAGCTTCATCTTGACCATGATCTTGACGATGTTTTCGTCCAGGTCCGTATGTTCCCGGATCGGGAGCGCTACGTTCTCGCCCACGGTCAGGGCCTGGATGAGCGCGCCGTGCTGGAAAAGCATGCCTATCTTTTTGCGAAAAGGATCGAGTTCGCGGCCCGAGAGCGTCGTGATCTCCGTCTCATCGAACCGCACCGAGCCTGCATCGGGCTTCAATGCGCCGACCATGATTTTGAGGAGCGTACTCTTCCCGCCGCCGCTCGCTCCGAAGATGTGTGTGATCTTCTTGCGCTCGGCCCGGATCGTAACGCCGTTCAAAATACGCCGGTCGCCGAAACGCTTATGGATGTTTTTTACCGTGATCATTCGTTATCCGTAAAACGCCGTC
>JBGPHF010000251.1:0-3675 GCA_041484215.1 Nitrospirota bacterium | reverse complement strand
TTGTCCGTGATCGGTCCGTAGGAGTCGATGGCCACAACGATGCCGGTCATGGAGAGCATGGAAACCGCTGCCAGCGCTATGGCGAAGATGCCGCCCGAGGCAGCGTTCGGCAGGCCGGAGAAGCCTCCGCCGAGCCAGTAAGCGCCCAGGATCGAGGCAACGATCACGAGCACCGGAGCCGAGGTGGACTTCATGCTGACGGCGAGGCCGGCGATCACGTTCGTGCCGTGGCCGGTCAGGCTTGCCTGTGCAATGTGCTGCACCGGGGGATACTCTTTCGCGGTAAAGTACTCGGTGATCCACACGATCAAGCCGGTCAAGGCAAGGCCGATGAGGGAGATGAAGAACACGGTATTCGCCGTAAACACTCCGGCATTCGGGCCGAGGTCGGCGATAAAGTATCTGGCCACGACGTAGAACGCTACAGCCGCGATAACACCTGCAACGGCCAATCCCTTATAGAGGGCGCCCATGATGTAGTTGTTCTTGCCGAGCTTCACGAAATAGGTGCCTACGATGGAAGCGATGATCGATACCGCGCCCAGCATGAGCGGGAACTCGATCCACGGGCTGCTTGCGCCGAACACGGTCTTGGCGAGAAGCATGGCGGCCACGAGGGTCACGGTGTAGGTCTCATAGAGGTCGGCGGCCATACCGGCGCAGTCGCCCACGTTGTCTCCAACGTTGTCGGCGATCACGGCGGGGTTGCGGGGGTCGTCTTCGGGGATGTTCTTCTCAACCTTGCCCACGAGGTCGGCGCCCACGTCAGCGGCCTTGGTGTAGATGCCGCCCGCGATACGGGCGAACACGCTCATGAGCGAGCAGCCGAAGCCGAGCCCGATGAGCGCGGTGGATACCTGCTCAGCCGGAGCAAACGTTTTGGCGATGAGGTAAAAACCTGCAAGGCCGATGATGCCGAGACCCACGACCATGATGCCGGTCACGGAGCCGCCCTTGAATGCGAGGCTGAGCGCGGCCTGGAGGCCTTTGCTCGCTGCCGCGGCGGTGCGCACGTTAGCACGGAGCGACACCCACATGCCGATGAAACCGGCGAGGGCTGAACCCACGGTGCCGATGATGAATCCGGCTGCTGCCCACTTACCGAGGGCCGGAACGAAGGCCAGGATAAGGACCAGAACAACCGCAACCATGGCGACCGTCTTGTACTCGCGCAACAGGAATGCATTAGCGCCTTCCTTCACTGCATTGGAGATGTCGATCATCTTCTGATTGCCTGCATCCTGCTTGTTCACCCAGATCGCGGTAATGATGCCGTAGATGACTCCGGCAACACCGCAGATCAGAGCGAATAAAATCGTGTTACTCATTAGTTCTCCTCCTTGGTTGAATTTAAAGTAGAGTAAATTATGTCAAACCCTGCCATGCATCTTAATGAATCCCGATCATCGCATAAGAGCGATGAAACCTGTAATAACCAGTGCTCGCTGTTGCCTCCGGCATCCCTCCCTCTCTGTTTATTGGTAGGACTCGTTTTTATACCTCGAATTTACCGCCGATCATGTCCTTGAGGTAGTGATTTTCGGCTTTCAGGTTTTTGACGAGGACGCGCACCACATCGCGCATGGACAGGAGCCCGATCAGGCCGCTCTCCTCCACAACGGGCGTGTGACGGATATTGTTTTGTATCATGATGGCCATAACGTAATCGAGGTCGTCGCCCGGCTTCACCACCAGCAGGTTCGTGCTCATGACGTCCTTGATCTTGACGCTCGCGCTCTGCTGCTCGCTTGCGGCGTTTTTTACGATATCGCGCTCGGTTACGATGCCCGCGAGCGATCCTTTGTCCATGACCAAAAGCGCGCCGATGTTGCACTCCGACATCTGCTTCGCCGCGTCCAGAAGCGACTGGTCGCTCGTGATGCTGAAGCACTCAAGGCCCTTGATGCTTAATAGTTCTTTGACTTTCATGGTTTACTCCAAAATAAATAAAACGGTTGCTTTAATCGCGTCCGCTGTTTTTCGCAAACACCATGGCGGTCGTGCGATAGAACAGGTGCGCGAACTTCGAATAGGGAGCATACGCGAACAGCGACCAGATGAACACCAGGTGGAAATAGTACACCAAGTAGCCCGAGTTCATATCGGCAAGCCGCAATGCCCAAGAAAGCATGCCGGTCGCGCCGACACCGAAGACGATCGCAAGGAATATCCAGTCGAAGTAGGAGCCCAGGCCCGCTTTGCCCGCCTTCGCGAGCCGGTTGAGCAGGATTATGACGAATCCGGCCGCAAACGCCGCGGAGCTTGCCAGTGCCAGGAGCTTTACGGGATCGCTGTTCGGATAGGGTGATTCGCCGAAGTGGAACGGGCCGAACGCTTGAATGCCCAGGAATTCGTTCCCGTAAAGATACACGATCGCCCAGGTCGTAACGACCGCAAGCCCGGCAAAGCTGTAGAACAGGAGCATATGTCCCCACTGTCTCAGCCGGTTCACATTGCAGTCCGCGAACTTCGAATGGGTTAAGATGGTGGTAACTGAGGAGATGATATCACTCACGATATTACCGCCGGACTTCATTTCTCCGGCCTGCGCCTTCATGCCGCTCCAGAGCCTTTTAATCCCGACGAAGGCCGATGCTGCCGCGAAAATCGCCGTCAGGATGAATACCGTGTCGATTACCGGCACGGGTACGAACTTGTGGTAGGCCATGATATTGCCTTCGGCCCGGGGAGCGGTAAATCCGCCGTTCCCTAAAACCACGAGGATGACGTAGAACAGCGCCATGGGAATGGCGAAGAGAACCGGGAGGAGCTTCCAGTCCGTTGCGAGCTTCGCGAAAAAGGGCACCAGGGCAACATGCTTGATGCTCTGCTTCCTGATGGCGTTCAGCACCTCGCCGGGCTTTGCGCCGCGCGGGCAGTAGGCTGTGCAGTCGCTGCACTGATGGCAGAGCCACACGTCGGGGCTGGTGATGAGCTTGTCCTTCTGGCCCCACTGGGCGAGGACCATTTCCTTGCGCGGAAAGGGGTTCCCCTCGGGCGTGACGTTACAGACCACGGAACAGGTGGCGCACTGATAGCACTTCTTCAGCGACTCGCCGCCGCCCTTGATGATCTCGTTCACAAATTGTAAGTCGGGTTTGATAACCGTTGCTTCTGACATATTCCCATCCTCCAATTACTTTGTTAGGAGTCTTTTTATTACTCTGAACTTTGTACTCTGTACTCTGAACTGTTCCCTTACATGCTCTTGAACGGGTTCGGTCCGATCTCCTTGATCCTCTCGGCAAACGCGTTGATCATGTCCGGAAGCTTGTCGTATTCGTTGATGGCGACCTGCATCAGCTGGACCCGTTCGGATTCGAGCTGAAGCCTGTTCAAGGTCTCGCTCACCTTGCTGAAGCGCGTATTCGCAAGTTCGCTGCCCTTGACGAAGTGGCACTGATAGTTCTCGCCGTACTTGCAGCCCAAAAGCAGCATGCCGTCGATGCCCTTCGAGAGCGCGTCGGCGACCCAGACGAGGTTCATGCCGCCGAGGCAGCGCATGGAAACGAACCGCACGGAAGGATCGATCTTCTTCCCGGCAATGGCCGCCGTGTCGAGCGCCGGATAGGAATCGTTCTCGCACACGAGGCAGGCGATCCTGAACGTGTCCTCATCGTCCGGGACGTCGATCGCCTTGAGCATGGACCCGACGATATCGACGCTGTAGTCCTT
>JBGPHF010000250.1:0-3687 GCA_041484215.1 Nitrospirota bacterium | reverse complement strand
TTGTCGAGCACGTCGAAGTGCCTTGCCCAGCGCTTGCCCTTGAGCACGTTGTCCTTGGTGAACCGGAAGAGGCGCTCCGAAACCTCGCCCTTGTCGAGCTTGCCGCTGACGACGATGATATTCAGCGTGGGATAGGTTTCGAATATCTCCGGCAGCGCGTCGATGCCCTCGTTCATCCGGTCGAACTCGATGTCGAGCGTCAGCAAATCGAAGACCTGCGTCATCAGCACCGCGAGGGCGTCCCGCACACTGACGGCTTCGGAAAAGCGCACGTTCACGCCCGTGCCCTGGAGCGCGCGCTGGATCTCTTGTTTAAGGAGGTCGCGGTCCTCGAAGTTGTCGTCGGCGATCAGCACTTTAAACATCGAGCGCCTCCTCGACGTAAGGCAGGTTGATGATGATCTCCGCGCCGACTCCCGGCGCGGTATACTCCTTGCCGATCCTGATCTTCCCGGCATGGAGCCCCACGACGTACTTGGCAAAATAGAGCCCCTGGCCCCAGCTCTCGCCCGAGCCCTTGCCCTTGTAGAAACACCGGTCAGCCTGCTGCTCATCCATGCCGAGCCCCTCGTCGCGGAAAGAAAGCGTCACGTACCTCCTGCTGCCGTCCTGGTCCATGGCGCAGGCGATGCTGACGCTCGCCCGCTCACGGTCCGGCTTCTTGTACTTGAGGGCATTGTCGATCACGTTTTCGAAAACAGTCCTGAGCAGGGGCGGGGCTGCGTAGATCATGGAAATCGCAGCGCACTCGCGGACCGAGATGTCCGCCAGGTCCGCGTATTGAGACGAGAGCTCGGCCAGCATAACTTTCAGGTCGATCTTGTCGAACTCCACGAGCCCGGCCTCGCGTTCGTCCGAGATCTTTTTGAAAATATCGATATCGGAGAACAGTTTGTCCAGATTCTCGTAGAGGCGCTCCTGGGCGTCTTTCGGCAACCCGGGGAGCAGATCGATCCTGCGCTTGATCCTGCCGAGGTTGTTCTTGAATTCATGGCCGATGGTCGCCGAGATGTAGCGGATAAATTCGTTTCGCCGCGCGATCTCCTGGTTTTTGAGCGTGAGCAGCATGTTCTCCCTCGCTCTCCGCTGCTTTTGCTGATAGACGACGGAAAAGTATATGCTCAGAGCGGCAAACGACACGACCATGGTCACAAAGGCGTAGTGGGCGATCCGGTTTGAAAGCTCGAGCCAGTCCTGCATGAGGATGAGACGTTGGTCGAGGCTCACGTCCGCCGGGACCTGCGTGCGCCACGGCATCAACCACAGTTCAAGACGGCCGAAGGGCGGCAGGAACCGGTTAAAATACACCATGCCGAGCACGAGCCAGGTGAAAACCGTAAGCACGGTAAGCACGAGGACCCGCGCTTTATGACCGGGAGAAGGGTCGGACATAGGCCTGTACTGTATGCCAAAAAACCGGATTTTACAACTGGAAAAGAGCTCGGAACCGGGACAGCGCACGAGCGCGGGGGGATGAGAAAAACAGCTTCCTCATTTTTTTTCGAGTAGAGATTTGCCGTAAAGCTTGACCGCGCACTCGGGACAGATGCCGTGGCTGAATTCCGCTTCCGAATGCAGGCTGATATAGGATTCGATCTGGGTCCAGTAACCCTTGTCGTCCCGGATTTTCTTGCAATTCGCGCAGATAGGCAAAAAGCCGCGCAGGGTGTTGATCTCCTTCATGGACTGTATCAGCTGCAAGCTGAGTTTCTGCCGCTCGATCGCATACCGCAGGGAGCGCGCCAGAATCCCCCCCTCTACTTTACCTTTCACCAGATAGTCCTGAGCGCCCTGCTGCACGGCTTCGATGCCCAGCTCGTCGTCATCCTGGCCGGTCAGCACGATGACCGGCACGTCGGGGGAGTGTTTGTGCAGCACGGAAAAGGTGCTGAGGCCGTACCCGTCGGGAAGCCCCAAATCCAGCAGCACGACGTCGATGCCGCCGTCCTTCAGGCGCGCCATGCCCTTGCCGAGGCCGTCGACATGGCTCACGGTGTAAGGCACCCGCAGGGCGCCGGAGAGGGACCGTTGAATAAGGAAGGCATCTCCCTCGTCGTCTTCTATGAGCAGTATGCTGATGGGTTGTCCGTCTTTCATCTTTGTTTCCCCGGGAAATTGACTCGCAATGAAACTCCTTGATTATACACCAAGACCGAGTGCCTGTCCGCAAGAAATTCTCGGTTGCTGATAGACCTGTACTGCAGTCGTTCAAACCCTCGGTTTCGTGCGCTTCGTGGGCGCGGCGTTCCACGGGTCATCGGGCCAGGGGTGTTTCGGGTAGCGGCCTTTAAGTTCTTTTTTCACGAGGGGATAGCCGGTATTCCAAAAACCTTTCAGATCCTGCGTCACCTGGACCGGCCTGCGGGCGGGCGAGAGCAGATGGAGCAGCACCTTCACCCTGCCCCCCGCGATTAGTGGCGTATCCGCGAGTCCAAACATCTCTTGCAGCTTGACGGCGAGCACCGGCTGGCCGCCTGACGTATAGTCAAGCGCCGCGCGGCTGCCGCTCGGCACAATGATCGCCAGGGGAGCGCGTTCGTCCAAAAGCCACTTCTGTTCCCAGGTAAGCTGTTCTTTAAGCGCAGGGAGAATGTACAGTCCCTTCAGGCCCTGAGCGCTTCGGATGTTCACGAGCCAGGGAAGAATCCAAGCCTCGGGATGAGAAAACAACGATTCATCGGAAAGTTCAGGCCAGGGCTCTTCCGGAAAGGTCCTCTGCATCAGCCCGACCCTGGCCTGGAACTGCCTCGCTTCAGCGGTGAACGCGATGAGGCCGGGAGTCGTCCGTACCGTTTCGCACAGAATGGGCGCGGCCTCGTCGTCGGTCGGCACAAAGGACTTTCTCGACAAAAGCAGGGTCTCTATCCGTTCTTCGACAGCCGCGACGATCCTGCCTTCCTTCCGGTCCCACTCCACGCGCCGGACGGTCTCGATGCGACGCGCGCATTCGGCCCGGAGCATTTCCTCCGTAACGTGCGCCGCCATATGCACGAACCCTTCAGCCTTTTCACCTGCGTCGACGGCAACAGCGATGATATAGGGACTGCCGCCCAGGTGGCTGTCCAGGGAGATGCGCACGCCCCGTCCCTGGCCGTGAACAAAATGGCCGCCGCCTTCTTCGCGCCGTTTGCAGATCCTGTCCGGGAACGCGGCAAGAAGAAGCCGCGATATAACGTCATGATCAACTGTTTCGCGGGACGGACCCGCTGCCGGCTTGGCCGTCATCCTGAGAAGCTGCCTCGAGGTCCGCTCCACGGCCCGGAGAGCGGAGGGGTCCGCGTTTCCGCTTGCTCCTTTATCTCTTCTCCACCGCTCCAGAGCTTCGACACGTTCGGACGCATCAGGCTCATCGATCATGCGGTCCGGTCCGCTCTGCCGGAAGATGTCCCGTTCCGTCACGAGAGCGGCAAGGTCCGCGCCGAGGCGGACCGAGCCCAGTTCTTCCGCACGGATCAGGAGACGGGACAGCCTCGGATGAAGCGGCAAGCGCGCCATTGCCCTTCCCCGGGAAGTGACCGAACCCGATGAATCGAGTGCGCCCAGGTCTTTAAGAAGGCGCCGGCCGAAATCCCAGGCGGCTTTCGGCGGGACATCGAGCCAGGAGAGTTCCCCCGGGTCCTTCACGCCCCAAACGGAAAGTTCGAGCACGAGTTGGGCAAGGTCGGACACGAGGATCTCCGGCTGGGT
>JBGPHF010000249.1:0-3710 GCA_041484215.1 Nitrospirota bacterium | reverse complement strand
CATCATGAAAAGCTTACGAATCAGCAAAAAACAGGAAGGAATTTTGCGAAGCATCGCCTACGGAGCAGGACCGCTTATCATCGTCGCGGCACTGTCTCTCTTCGTACTCGCACCCGACGCCCGGGCGCAGTCCGGCCCCGCCAAGCCTGAAAGCGCGCCAACCCCGTCCGTACAATCCGGCGGAGCCGCGCTCGAAAGCGCTCCGACCTCGTCCGCGAAGCCGAAGATCTCCGCGGCCTTCGACGTGTTCGTCGATTACAATGATGAGATGTTCGCGGACCCGAAGTCCATCAAGGAACTGGTCGGCTTGATGTCGCAGACGCTCGTCGAAACCTTGCAGCAGGCCGGCCACTCGGCCAAGGCCGTGGAAAGCGTGAACGGTTACCAGGCCGCCGGAGGGACGTATTTGTTGAAAGCCAAGATCGTCGATTACCGCTCGAACGGCCCGCAGAAGCTCCTCTATGTGAGATACGACATGACGCGAAACAACCGGGAGGTCTTGAAGGACAAGATAAAGCTGTCTACGGTAAACCGCTCGGGCAAGCTGGCCAAAGTAATCGCGGAGAAGGTAGCGGAACGTGTGGACGCGCTCCTGCAGGAAAGCCCGGGAACGGCGCAAGGTCAGGACGCTCCGAAGAACTGATGGAAAGTGTTCTCAGGATAGAGAATCTCTACAAGACCTTTCCGGTGAAGGCCGGGCTGGGGCGGCTCGCGTACGCCAGGGCCGTCGACGGCGTGAGCCTGACGGTCGCGCGCGGAGAAGCCTTAGGCCTCGTGGGCGAGTCTGGCTGCGGCAAGTCCACCCTGGGCAGACTTTCACTCCGTCTGCTTGAACCCACGTCGGGGAGCGTGCGCTTCGAGGGCAGGGAACTGAGAGGGCTCGACCGGCACGAACTTCGGTCGCTCCGAAAAAAGATGCAGATCATTTTTCAGGACCCCTTCGCTTCGCTCAACCCCCGCATGCGCATCGAGGAGATCGTGACCGAGCCGCTCGTGATCCACGAACTCGCGAAGAAGAGCGAGCTTCGGGACCGGGCCGCGGCATTGCTCGAAAAAGTAGGCCTCCCGGCCGACGTGCTGAACCGCTATCCCCACGAATTTTCCGGGGGCCAGCGCCAGCGCATCGGGATCGCGAGGGCCCTTGCCTGCGGCCCCTCGTTCATCGTGGGCGACGAGCCGGTCTCGGCCCTCGACGTGTCGGTGCAGGCGCAGATCATCAATCTCCTCGAAGACCTGCGGGACGAGTTGAAGCTCTCGTTCCTCTTTATCGCTCACGATCTGAATCTGGTGCGCCACTTTTCAGACCGCGTGGCCGTCATGTATCTGGGCAAGATCGTCGAACAGGCGCCCGCGGAAGAGATCTACCGAAACCCGTCCCATCCCTATACCGAAGCGCTCCTGGCAGACATCCCGGTCGCGGACCCGATGGTGAAGAAGAAGCACATCCTGCTCAAGGGCGACATCCCGAGCCCCACGCACATTCCGCCCGGCTGCCGCTTCCACACCCGCTGCATCTACCGCTTCGAACCCTGCGACAAAATCATTCCCCGGACCACGGACCTGGGAAATGGCCACTTCGTGGACTGTCATCTGCGGGGATAAGACGCCTCATTCAGGCGTTCATAACTCACACGATGTAAGGATGTTACGGCAATCGTCTTCGGTTCAAAGGGAATTCAGGGATTTACTACACGGCCGTGAGAGGGGGGTAGTCGAGGTAGCCCGGCGGCCCGCTATGAACGAACAAAAACCATTTTTGGATGTTCTGTCGGTCATAGCGGCCGGGGCCGCATTTACATGCGCTGGGCGATCAGCTTCGCGAGGGCGATCAGCTGGTCCATTTTCAGCACGGTCTTGCTTTTGTCCTTGGGATCGATGTGCGTGGTCACGACGGCAATGTAATTTCCCTTGCGGAAATTGACCGAGAACTGCGGATCGAACGCCGGGCTGGTGAAGGCTTCTTCCCCGACGTCCTGGAGAGGCGCTTTAAAGTAGCCGCCGTCGGCTTTCATTGCATCAAACACGAAGAGGGGCCGAAACTGGATCATCAAAATCGGCTCGTTGTTGCTCCCGACGAAATTCAGGTCGCCGTTTTTGAATTTGTTCAACGGCTCCCGGGGGACCTGCTTGACGCCGGTCAGGCCCGTGATCTTTTCCACGTCAGCCGCGGCGATAATATGGTCATATTGTCCGGCAAAAGCCCGAACGGCGAAACCGGACAGCAGCAAAACCGACAAGAGCGCGACACCAAGTTTCTTCATCTCTAACCTCCCCGAGCGTTTCTCCAAAAAATATATGTGAAATCGTTTGCAACTATAACAAATAGGCGCCGGCCGGTCAATCTCTATTTATCTTTTGCGAACCAAGACGTTTTATTATTAAGGCGCTTTCCCGCCGCTGAGCACGATGGTGTAGAATTTTCCCGCCGCCACATCGTTGATTCCCGCCACGTCCCAAATCCGGACCGGATACGCCTTCACGGGCTGATTCGGCAAGTCCTTTCCCCAGACCCAGATGGTGCCGTCTTTCATAAGCGCGATAGAATGGTACATGCCTGCGGAAACCTTCCTGATATTGCCCAGGCCGTCGATCTTGGAGGCAACGGAACCGTCCGCCGTCTTCTTGCCCAGCTGGCTGTACTCGTTTCCTCCCCAGGCCCAAACGCTACCGTCGCTTTTGACCGCCAGGGTATGGTGAAGTCCGGCCTGGATATCGGTAACCTCGTTCAGACCCTTTACCTGCACGGGCTTCGCCTGGTCCGCCTGGGTCCCATCGCCCAGCATGCCGTTGCTGTTCCAGCCCCAGGCCCAGACCGTTTTGTCCGCTTTCAGCGCAACAGAATGGTGCAACCCGGCCGATACGGCCACGGCGCGCGATAGGCCTTCCACCTGCACCGGCACGTTCCGGTCCTTGGTCCCTCCGTCGCCGAGTTGACCGAAGACGTTCCGTCCCCAGGCCCAGACCGTGCCGTCCGATTTGACGGCGAGGGTGTGATACATGCCCGCCGCGATCTTCACGACCCCGGAAAGTCCGCTGACCCGCACCGGGACACTGCTGTCCTCATTCGCGCCGTTGCCGAGCTGGCCGTAGGAATTCCTTCCCCAGGCCCAGACGGTGCCGTCCGACGCGAGAGCGACCGTATGGAACAGACCGACGCTGACGTCGGTAATTCTGAGCAGGTCCCTGACCGCGATCGGGATGCGGCTGTTGTCCTGCGAACCGTTCCCCAGCTGGCCGTAGTTGTTTCTTCCCCAGGCCCAGACCGAGCCGTCGGATTTTACCGCAACGGCGTGCTCCAGTCCCGCGGAGACTTTCACCACGTTCTCCAGTCCGCTTACGGGAAGGAACGCGTCCCGGCTCGTGGAGGAGCCGTCGCCCAACTGGCCGTATTCATTCTGTCCTCCCGTCATGACGGTGCTTGCCTTGGCCGTCGTCGGCATCCAGCTGCTCCGGACCGGCCAGAAAAATTTATAGCTGCACGCGGACACGTAGTCCATCATCATCTCGCCCGAGGCGACGTCCATGATCCAGAAATAATCGACCACGTCTTTGCCCATCGAGGTGGACCAGTAATACTGATTTTGCACGTTAACAAACGGATGCCCCACGGGAAGCGCGGGGTAAAATCTGTTTTTATCCATCAGCGTTTCCATTTCATTGATGGTAGGGAGGCGCCAGTCGGAGTACCCGAAGTTGGGCCTCTTTCCGCT